>CAYXWE010000040.1:0-11629 GCA_964468145.1 uncultured Pleurocapsa sp. | reverse complement strand
AGTATTTCTGCTATTACTAAAACCCTCGATGATGTGGCAAAAAATACTTCAGATGAGCTGATTGTTACCGCTCAAACTTATCAAGAAACTGCCAAGCAAATTAATCAACTAACAAATAGTGTCGAGTCGTTGATTGCTCAAAATAAAACTAATCTGACTACCACTCTTACTAGTATCGGTACTACTAGCGATCGCCTGCAAAATTTAGTTACCAAATTAGACAAAACTATAGACACCGCAGATACAGAACAACTAGCTGCCAATCTCGAATCTTTAACCGCTAATGCAGCAGTGGCTTCGGAAAATCTGAAAAATGTTTCTGAAAGTTTTGGCGATCGAGAAAGCTTAGTCAGCCTGCAACAAACCCTCGACTCCGCTAGAGTCACTTTTGACAACGCGCAAAAAATTACTTCGGATTTGGAATCGATGACGGGCGATCCCGCTTTTTTGGAAAATTTTCGTACCTTGGTTAATGGTTTGAGTAATCTGGTATCTACCACCGAACAATTGGAGCAGCAGGTAAAGACAACTCAGGCGATCGAACCCATACGCAATGCCTTATCGAACAATGCCTTATCGAATAGTTCTATGGAAGAGAAAAATAAATAGTTGCCCCGCGATCGCACTGGCTTTCGGCCCAAACTTTCCCTCCATGACGATAAATAATTCTTTGTACGGTAGCCAAACCAATTCCCGTACCAGGAAATTCTTTTTGAGTGTGGAGGCGTTTAAAAGGGGTAAATAGCTTATCTGCATATTCTAAATCAAACCCCGCCCCGTTATCTCTCACGAAATAAGCCAGTTGATTTTCCGCAACGCTAATAACATCCAATTCAATTTCGGCTTGCGATCGCTTGGAAGTATATTTCCAGGCATTATCCAAAAGATTATTAAGTACAATTCTCAGTAGTTGGGGATCGCCTTTGGCTTGAAGGTTGGGAGTAATTGTAACTTTTACCTGACGCTCTGGATCTCTAGCTCTTAATTCTTCAACAATATCCGAAGCAATTTGGCTCAAATCTACCATCATTGACTTCATTTGAGAGCGAGTTACTCTCGATAGTTGCAATAAAGCATCAATCAAATCGCTCATTTTTTCGCTGTTTGCTTGAATTCTTTGGAGATAATGTTTTCCGCGATCGTCTAAATGAGGCTGATAGTTTTCCCATAGTACTTGACTAAAACCATTGATCACCCGCAGAGGTGCTTGTAAATCGTGAGAGACAGAAAAAGAAAAAGATTCTAACTCTTGATTGGCTGCTTCTAATTGTAGAGTCCGTTGCGAAAGAGCTTCTCTAGTTGCTGTGAGATCGGGAATATCTTTATGAGTATACAATAGGGCATATATCTCGCCACTATCGTTACGCAGGGGAGTAATAGTAGTATCAAAATTATGAACTCCATCTGCTAGAGTTACTTCTTCTTGAATGTGAAGTTCTTCAAGATATGTTAGAGCCTGTTGTTGCTGCCAGATAATTTGACGGGTACGATCTGGGGTAAAATACTCTTCAATTTTTCCACCTAATTTTAGTTGATGCGGGTTTGAAGGTTCATTAGCTTGCGCTCGATCTCCCAGAACCAGGTTCTGAGACAGTTTTTTATTAATAAATGAGACGGTTTTAGTTTTAATCTCAATTACCCAGATATAAACTGGCAAAATATCCACGATTTTGGCTAACTCTGTCAAAGATGGCGACACTGATGGTTGAATCCTAGGATAATGAGAATCGACCGCTGATGAAGCTACTTGTTCTGGAGTTACGTTCATTAATATCCCAGTCAATCTAATTGGTTTACGATTTGAATTGTAGCGAACTTTTCCTTGCATCCGAATCCAATTAACATTGCGGTTTGGTTTGATAATGGGACATTCGATCTCAAGCTCGCGATCGCTTTGAATGGCTTTAACTATCGCTAAATCTATTGATTCTCTTGCATCTGGATGAATTAATTCCAAAAAACTTTTATAGCTACCGTCAAAATCGTTCAAACCCAAGATGGTTAAGCTACGATGACAGAAGTCAATTTTATTATCGACTATTTTCCAAGTAAAAGTACCAATCTCCGCAGCATCTTGGAGTAGTTTTAATCGGTCTTCAATTTCCAATAGTTGAGTTTTGCTGCGTATAACTTCAGTAATATCTTTGATAATGGAAATTTTTAATTCTTTTCCTTTACCCAAACTAAAAGGAGTACAGTATGATTCCCAGAAACGCCTTTCGCCTTTACTAGTAACAATTGTAACCTCACTTTTAACCCCTCGAACTCCTGGCTTTTCAATCTCGATCTCATTCAATTCTTCGGCCAGGCTGCTGAGAGAATCAGCAATTTCTTGCAACATATTATGAGTCTGAGTCCCTACTTTGGGAGAACGCAAAATATTATTATGTTTGGCTTTATTAGTCGTTGAAGGAAAGAATTGGAATGTTTCTCTTGGTTGTACTCTAGCCTTTTGTTTCCAGTCTTCAATAGTAGAGATATCGTTCGTATTATAGCCAGTCAGTTCGATCCAATTGCGATTGAGATATAAAACATCATCTTGATGATTATGAATCATAATCGGGAAGGGTGCATTAGCCAAACAAGTAGTTAAAGTCACGCCAGGCAAGAGCGTTGCCGTGGGAGTGCCTTCCGCACCGCCTTTTGCGGTTACTTGTTTTAACTGTCGGTCTTCTGGTAGCGAACCCTTGACTAGATTTTGCTTGGTTACTTGTGATGAATTTATTTTTGGCGCGTCTATTGTCTGTGAAGATGTAGAAGGTATTTTTTGGGGCTTAGATTCTGAGTTGACGTTCCCCTGAAAAAATTTAGCCAATCTAATATCTTCTAAAAGCAAAGATCCCAAATATAATTGAGAACGACGATCTTCTTGATGGGATATTTCAGGATGAGCGGATACCCACTGATGACACAGCTTGATATAGCCCAATAATACAATGAGGTAATTGTAATAGACTGTCCCTAATAATTCCTGAAGTGCGATCGCGCAATTGGTTGCGCCCGACGATTGTCTAAAAATAAAGTAGGAACATCGCAATAAGCTGGTTTCTAGCTGAGAATTATGATGCCAATCTCGTCTATCTGACCACCGATCCCGTAGTAATTGTAAATCTGCAAGGGTATCTTGTTCGATCGGGGGATAATCAATTTTTTCTAGTCGCAAAATCTCGACTGCATTCATCCCCAGAGATTTTAAAGTGCAGCTATGACAAATTGTAAAATAGTTTAAATTAAAGTAACGCGATAAATAGACAAATAACTTCTCTTTAAATAGCTGGGGCAGGGGATTATTAACGTAAGCAGATAAAGTCTGTTGCACCAAACTGCGAAAGATTAAAGATGAATCGATCGCGGGTATCAAAAAAGCAGGAAAATATCCTAATTGTTGGGCAATTTTGGTTTTGGTCGAGTGCAAACGAGCATGATTCATTGATAAGTTTTTCTGGAATATGGAAGGTCAATCAGATACCAGCTACAAGCGTCTCTAATTTAAACAAATCAATAATACTTTAGCTTCGGGTATAGTGTGTTTTGTGATTATTTCAGTTTTTCTTTAGCAATTCTGATTGCTATGTATTTTTTTATACATTTTACCTAAAGCCCAACAATTGATACGAATTGCCAACTCTCAATTGGAAAAAAATAGATGGGATTTAAAACAGATAAATTTATTAACTTCCTAATCTATCTCATACTTTAAAGAAATAGCAAAGTATATTAATACTAAATCTATTAGTCTTGTCTAAAACGTCGAGTAAATTGGCTTAAAATCGTAATGTTTATCAGTATAAACTCGTAAAAGTGAAATTTTGTTTTCCATCAAACCATCAACATTGAAGTCCTTTGTCAAGTGAATATTTTTAGCGATCGATCGTAGAATGAGGTGCGATAAGCTGTCAGGTATTTAATTTGTCTATTAAGGCTGACGAGGAGACGCTTGAGACGCTTGAGAAGCTTGAGACGCTTGAGAAGAGGAGACTAGGGGAGGGATTGACGGTTTTTTTCTAATTCAAGCATATCTAATTTAAATGATTAATAGCGTAAGACAGCATTCGCCCCGCCAACGCCAACACTTTTTAATATATTTAATATACAATGACAAAACTCGATTCCTCTTTATTTGACTGGCTTTACTCAATCTGTAATGGATAATAGACAATATGCTCCTGCTACCCAACGCAATAAAGAACCGATTTTAAAAGTTTTGCAAAGTGTTATAACTGATGCCAGTAATATTTTAGAGATTGCTAGCGGTACGGGGGAACACGCAGTTTTTTTTGCCAGAGGTTTGCCACTATGTTATTGGATTCCTTCTGATGTCAACCCGATGGCGAGAGAAAGTATTGTTGCCTGGAAAGATTACGCTAACGTAGATAACTTGGCGTTACCGCTAACAATTGATGCGATGGAGGATGGCTGGAGCGATCGCTTGCTAGAGCCAAATATTAATGCGATCGTTAATATTAATATGATTCATATTTCGCCCTGGGCTGCTTGTCTGGGATTAATTAATGGTGCGGGAAAACTTTTGTCTGAAGGGGGATTGCTTTATTTATATGGCCCTTACAAACGTAATGGAGAACATACCGCCATTAGTAATGCAAACTTCGATCGGAATTTGCGCGATCGCAATTGGGACTGGGGAATTCGCGATTTAGAAGCAGTGGTAGAGGTTGCAGCAGCAGCAAATTTGCAATTACAACAGGCGATTGAAATGCCTGCCAACAATTTATCAGTTATTTTTAGCAAAGGATAAAATAAATGACGATCGATATTTTTCTTGTGGACGATCGCTATTTAATGCGAGAAGCAGTCAAAACAATTTTACAAAATGAACCAGAAATACGAATAGTTGGTACTGCTAAAGACGGACAAGAAGCGATCGCTGGTGTTGAAAAGCTCCGGCCAGATATTGTCTTGCTAGATATTGAAATGCCCAAGATGAACGGTATTGTTGTAACTAAGTATATTTCTAAATTATTTCCCGAAACAAAGGTAATTATTCTTTCTAGCCACAACAACCAAAGCTATATTACTCAAGCATTAGAAGCAGGTGCATCGAGTTATTTATTAAAAGATACTTTAGTCGAAGATCTCAAACGAGCAATTTACTCTTTGAGTCGCGGTTATTCTTATATTGAAGCAAAATTACTCAATCAAGCATTAAATAGAATTAAAGCCAATAATATAGTTAATTCTCGCAATAGACCCGCTCATATTCAAAAATATCGCAAAAATATTTATATTCCTGCTGCCAATATTCACAGTAAGGAACTCGATCTAACATCCAGCTCAACTTCCGATGAAAATACCAATGGGATTAGTAAAGCAAGTCTCTCACCAATATTCGATCCCAGCGATTCCAACAATATAGAAACTGCGGACGAGCTTTGCGCCAGTTTGCCTGCAATTTCTCCCCCAGACAAAACCGACAATCAAAAACAACCAGATAAAAAGCTCGTGCTAGCAGCGATCGCAATCGTTAGCTTTGGGGTTTCGATCTTTATTTTTAAATAAATTTAAATTTAGTTTTTGATAGCTAATTTTTTTATTTGAGAGGCCACCAGGATACTTTATCTCTTGTTGCACCGTATACCGCTTTTAATTCTTCTGGGTTAACTACGCAGATGAGATCGTGTTGAGAACTTTTTAAGGATTTTAAGATACCCATTTTGGTCATTCCTTTAAGGACTTGCTCTACAGTACGATGGTTAAGCTGACAGGCTTTAGCAATGATTTCTACAGGTAGATCGAATGTAAACGAGCCATCTGGTTGGGGTTGATTTTCCAATGCCCTCTCTTGATAAACCAAAGCTCTTAATAAAGCTGCTACAGCTTGGGGTGGATAGGTACTGCAATTAAGCAGATGATATTGAAATTTTTCCTGTAGCTCGAACATCAGTCCATAACGCTGGCGAAATATAGACGATTCGGCATGAATTGCCTTGACTATTTCTAAAGGTATTTTGACTACATCTGCTGTTTTATATGCCTCAACTAAACTAGGAAAAGCACGAGAAACCGTACCAAAACTTAGTGCTAAATTTTGCATACCAAAACAACTGTTTTCGTAGGTAATATCGACAATCCGATCTAGAGGGGTAGTTCGTACTACAATCGGGCCTCCTTTAACAATGGCGTAAAGATATTCTAGATCGGCATCATTGCGAAATGCCGTATATACTGGACGGTTGGAATACAGTTTTTCGACCCTAATATGGTCGGGGGTAATGTGTTTGCTCGATAAAGACTGCTCTAAATTTTCAAATAGAAAATTATTGGCGGTCAAAGATTTAATTAACTCAAGCTTTTGCGATTTGCTGGTTGACTTCCTCATTAACATTAATTATTTGTTTGCCCTCTTTTAGTTTGCCTCACTTTATCAAACTGACTTCAGCCTATCTCTATCTAGATTGGAATTGAATTTTAAAACATTTCAAATTTTTCCATGGTACACTTAACTCTAAATTTAGATTTAAAGAGGAGAGTTTGAAGTATGGAAGCAAGACGACCACTACGCAGAATCTTAGCTCCTAGAAGCTGGAAACATTGGCTGATGCTAGGGTTTCTTGGTTTCATCGCCTTTAGTGCAGTGGGACTATTTTCCTATATTGCGACTTCTCCCGATTTTGATTTAACTTGGCAGGCTTGGATAGCGATCGCGGTTACTGTTGCTGTTTTTCTCTCTAATGCAGCTACTTCCTTGCCCACAGAAATTATTTTTTTGGGTGGAGCAGCAGTTTTATTTGTGAGTGGCATCCTCACCGAGCAAGATACCTTAGCAGGATTTAGCAATCCAGGAATGATTACCGTAGCAGTACTCTACGTTGTGGTTACGGGATTATCCCAAACGGGGGGCTTAAACTGGATTTCTCAAAGAGTTTTGGGGTTGCCCAAAGGACAAAATGCAGCTTTGTTTCGCATGATGATTCCCGTGACGGGGATGAGTGCATTTCTCAACAATACTCCTGTAGTCGCCATGTTTATCCCAGTCATAACCGACTGGGCGCGCAAACTCAAGATTAGCCCTTCCAAGTTAATGATTCCCCTTAGCTATGCAGCAATTTTCGGCGGAACTTGTACTTTGATTGGTACGAGTACGAATTTAGTAGTGAACGGTTTGTTAATTTCCGCCACCGATTTACCAGGCTTGAAGCTTTTCGACCTAGCAATAGTCGGGCTACCCTGCGCGATCGCAGGAACTATTTACTTATTTCTAACTAACCGCTGGCTGTTACCCAGTCGCAAACCAGTAATTAGCGATACGGATGATGTACGGCAATATACCGTAGAAATGATGGTTTCGATGGATAGTCCTCTAACGGGAAAGAGCATCGAAAAAGCTGGCTTAAGACATCTGCCTGGACTATATTTAGTAGAAATTATCCGCGACAGTCGTATAATTCCTGCAGTTGGGCCTCAAGAAATTTTGCAAGATGGCGATCGCCTAGTGTTTATTGGCATGATTGATTCGATAGTTGATTTACATCGCTTGCGGGGGCTACAGCCAGCGACAGATGAGGTATTTAAACTCAATACTCCTCGATCGCAACGTTGTTTAATTGAAGCAGTGGTGTCTAATACCTGTCCCATGTTGGGCAAAACCATTCGAGAAGGAAAGTTTCGGACTCAATATAATGCAGTGGTATTGGCAGTTGCCCGTAATGGCGAACGTTTGCGAGGCAAAATCGGTAGTATTCGTTTGCGGGCGGGAGATACTTTGTTATTAGAAGCAAATGCTAATTTTTTGTCCCAGCAAAGAATTTCTAATGACTTTTATCTAGTAAATGGTATTCCCAACTCCGAACCCCTGCGCCACGAAAAAGCCCCTTTAGCCTTGGTTATTTTAGTGGCGATGGTTGTTCTAGCTAGTTTTGGTTGGATGACCATGCTCAAAGCAGCAGTATTAGCTTCTGTCGCCATGATTGTGATGGGCTGTTGTTCTTCCATTAAAGCATTACGTAATATAGAGTGGTCGGTGTTGCTCGTGATTGGCTCGGCTTTAAGTATTGGTAAAGCTCTAGAATCGACTGGTGCAGCAGGGGCGATCGCTTCTACTTTGATTCAGTTTGCAGGAGATAATCCCTGGTTGGCTTTAGCGATTATTTATGCGGTGACCAACCTACTCACAGAAACTATTACTAACAATGCAGCAGCAGCATTAGTTTTTCCCATTGCTTTAGCTTTATCCCAAAGTTTAGGAGTTAGCTTTATGCCTTTTGCGATCGCGATTATGATTGCTGCATCTGCTAGCTTTTCTACTCCTATTGGTTATCAAACTAACTTGATGGTATATGGCCCTGGAGGTTATCGATTTACTGACTTTATGAAAGTTGGTATTCCTCTTAATATTTTATTTTGGTTGATTACTATTACCCTGACTCCATTGTTTTATCCTTTTCGATAGTTTTTTGACATTCGTTATTAGTCATTATTAATCCTACCAATGATGGTTTTACTGCGGACTATGAAGAAACTGAAGATGCAGAAAGTCAATTTGCGCTTGATGAAAATTTTACTCTTTAAGTCAAATAGATCTATCAAGACAAATTTCAACGAATTATTATGATTACAGTTTGCGTTTTGGGAATGCACCGTAGCGGTACGAGTTGCTTGGCAGGATCTCTTCAAGCTGCTGGATTAACTGGAGGTCGGATAATAGAGTATGCTAACGATAATATTAAAGGAAATAGAGAAAATCAAGCAATCATCGACCTCAACGATAAGGTATTAGCGCACAATCATGGTACATGGTACGACTGTCCCCTAACTATTGAGTCTACTCTACAACATCGGGAGCAACGCGATCGCTTAATTGAAGATTTGAACAGTCAATCTCCCGTCTGGATGTTTAAAGATCCTCGTACAGTTTTGACTTTAAAATTTTGGCAACAAGGAATTGATAATTTGCAGTTGGTGGGGACTTTCCGTCATCCTTTAAAAGTTGCTATTTCTCTCTATCAAAGACAGCCTTTATCAATACCTTTACGTGAAGGAATAAAGCTCTGGATTCGCTATAATCGCTCAATTTTAGAAGCTTTTGAAGAGGAATGTTTTCCTTTAATATGTTTCGATCTACCTCAAACACAATATTTAGCTAAATTAACTGAGATTATCGAAGAATTAAACCGTACAATTCCCTCTGATTTTCAGCTTTCTCCCACTGAACTTACTAAATTTTATGAATCATCTTTGGTGCATCAGAAAAATACTGCTGTATTTTCTCCTAGTTTAGAAGATGCCGAACTTTTAGCTGAAGCAGAATCACTTTATCAAGAGTTGCTCAAAAAATCAGGATTAAGCGTCGATCCTGAAACAGGATTAAATAATCTATCATTAATACCTTTGGAAGAAAACAGCGTAGCTATTGCAAAAGCAATCGAAGCTCAACCTGATAATCCTCAACTGTATTATATGCTTGCCAAAGCACTAAAGAATGAGGGTGAATTAGAAAAAGCGATTCAGCGCGGTCTTGGGGGTTTCCCCCATAAGCGACTGAATCAAGAAGCGATCGCAGCTTCTAAAAAAGCACTAAAACTCAATCCCGATAGTGTAGATACGGGTGAGCAATTAAGTCAACTATTAGTTGAAGCAGGACAAGCATCAGAAGGAATCTCCCTTATTGAATCAATGCTTAAGTCTCAGCCAAATAATATTCGACTTCATATAATTTTAGGTAATTTGCAGCGTCAAACAAAAGATATAGCAAGTGCAATTCTTACTTATCAAAAAATTATTAAATTAATACCTCACAATGTCAATTTTTATGCTTATTTGAGTAATCTTTTAATTCAAGATAATCGCCCACAAGAAGCACTCGCCACTTGTCAAAAAGCTTTAGAGTTATGTTCTCCAAGCCGGCAAATCTATTTTAGTTTGGGCAAAGTTTTTGCTAATCAACAAGAGGGAGAGCAAGCGATCGCTTACTATCAAAAAGCAATTCAATGTCACCCAGAATCTTCGGCTCAAATTTATTTTCATTTGGGTAAGGTTTTCCATCAACAATCTAATCTAGAAGAAGCTCAAGCTGCTTACCAACAGGCAATTGACCTACATCCCCAAGATTTTTATGGGTATCTGGGATTGGGACACTACTATCGCCAGCAACAAGACTGGGAACAAGCAATCTTTTTTTATCAACAAGCAATTGATTTAGATTGTTCTAATCCAGGAGTTTATTTTAATTTAGGACAAAGCTTGAGAGAGCTAGGAAAAATAGGAGCAGCAATAGTTGCCTATAAAACTATGTTGCAATTTCAACCACAACATTACTCGTCTTATGTGGGGCTAGGACATTGCTATCGCCAGCAAAAAAATTTAGAACAGGCGATCGCATCTTATCAAACAGCGATCGACTTACGTCCTCACAATCCCAGGATTTATTTTATCTTAGGTCAAATCCTTCAAGAACAAGGAAGTTTAGAGACAGCCATAACTAACTATAGACAGGCAATAGACCTCAATCACCCTAATTTATTTGGAGTATACCAAAAAATGGGAGAAATATTAGTGCAAACTAACCAAATAGAAAAAGCTAAAACTACATATCAACAAGCTTTGGCAATTAAGCCAAATCATCCTAAAGTTACCAAGATTTTTCATCAGCTATAGTCATTCCAATTAATTTCCTCACGATTGACTAATTTTTCGTTAGTCGTTAGTCGTTAGTCATTAGTAGGTTCAAAGTTATTTTATTCCTCTGGCTCATGCATACGGTTTCTATTTGAAATGACTATAATTGAGCAGTCGAGCAATAAACATCGATCGCACTAAATCAAACGGGTTTGCTGAAAACTAAAAAATGTTGTTCTGGTAAAAACTCTTTGGTAGTTTGCCATTTTAATCCCACTGCTTTAAGTTCTTTTTTGACCTGCTTTTGACTCATTTTGTGGAGGGGTTTAATCATAATCATCGGGTTTTCCTGGCGGTATTCCAACAACACCACTCTACCCCCTGGTTTAAGAGCCTTGACAATTCCTGACATCATTTCTCTGGGATAGGCAAACTCATGATAGGCATCTACCATCAAAGCCAGATCGATACTTTCTGCTGGTAAATTGGGGTTATCTTCCTCTCCCAAAATCGTTTCTACATTATTGATGTGGTTTTCCGATCGCAGAAAATTTAAGGCATCTAACATTTCTGGCTGAATATCTACTGCATATACCTTCCCCTCTGGGACTTGTTGCGCCATGCGAAAACTAAAATAACCAGTCCCCGCGCCAATATCCGCTACTACATCATCCCTGTTTAAATTTAACTGCTCTACAGTCATGTCGGGATTTTCTTCTGTTTCCCTACTTTCTCGCTCCAACCACATCATCGCCTGATGCCCCATAACCCCCGCAATCTCTCGATTCATATAAAATTTGCCAATACCATCGGGATTATGAATTGCCTTTTGTCGGTAATAAGATGGACTGTCATCTGCTACAGCTACGGGAGTATAGGTAAAGTTAGTTAGCCATAAAGCGATCGCGATCGCCATTACACCAACAATAGCTAAAGATTTTCGGCTCATTTTCATAGTTTTGTCAAAAGATTTCAAAAAGTCAGTCTGCCAGAAGAGGTTTTTCTGAGTAATATTGCTTATTATTAACTATAGTTATAAAACTATATTAAAATACAT
>CAYXWE010000039.1:0-11677 GCA_964468145.1 uncultured Pleurocapsa sp. | reverse complement strand
ATTTAGTACTAGTTTTCGATAAAGCTACCCTCAGATCTGCTGTCTCCACTGATTCTAATTTTGCGATCGACGATAATCAAATCTATCTATTTGGCACTACTGTCCAACAGAATAGCTATTTTTTTGGTAGTGCTGAATAAACTGGCTTTGCCTTGATTTTTAGTAAAAATACGTAATTTAACTGGCTAATAGCTTATAACTACGAGCAAATATCGTTTATAGTACTTGTTTTAGCCTATATTTTAGTACAATTAAAAAAGCTAAAAAATAGACTAATTACAGTAAATGCCACAAATAAAAATCAGCTTGGATAAGGAATATATTGATTTTGTCTCCCAACATCAAAAGCATGGTTTCAAAAGTAAATCTGCCATAGTTGAAGCTGCTATTGCCAAATACAAACAAACTCTCGAAGAACAAAAATTACTCGAATCAGCCGAACTCTATCAAGAAGTTTACGATCGAGACTCAGATCTACAGGCACTAACCAATGATGCAGCAAATTTATGTCTGGATTAGAAAGTTTTCGACCTCGACGGGGAATGATAGCTGATTTCGATCTCAATCCCACAAAAGGCTCTGAAACGGGCAAGACTAGACCTTGTGTTGTAGTTACTAACGATGTTTATAATAGCAAGTTGAAAGTAATTCAAGTAGTGCCGATTACGGAATGGTCGGAAAAGAAAAATCGTATCATCACTAATGTTAGTTTAACTAAAACCGAACAAAATGGTTTGAGTAAGAAATCGATTGCCGATTGTTTGCAAACTAGACCAGTAGACTATACAAATCGGTTTGTTAAGTATAGAGGTAAAATCGACAACAAAACTATGCAGAAAGTCGATCGGGCTATAGCTATTGTATTCGGTATCTGAATCAAATCCTCCTATTAGTAACTGGACTTCTCTAGGGGGTATGATGATGCTAGGTTGTATGGAAAGCGCGATCGCAGTTTCTACTGTCTTTCAATTGCAATAATTTGTCCCAATCTTTCAATGCTAAGGTAGCTCATAACTACAGTATTTGTTGGTAGTAATAATACTTAAATTCCAGTCAATAAATACTGTAGTTATTACTTAGATTTTTTGTGATTATCATGAGACAAAAATAAATTTATCGCTGTTTTTGAAATATAAAGTAATATCATAACTTTACCTAAAAGACTTTTAAACTAAATAGAATAGCAATATAAATCACATATTAGTAACGCAAAATATACTTATGAAAAATAACGCAAAAAATCAAAAAATAAACACTGGTAATAAGAATATTTTATTAACTGATTTGACCCAACAACAAGAACAATCTATTAAAGGTGGTTGGCGTTCTACCGCAGAATGTGTAAATTATCGTCAATTAAGACGTTCTGGTCAACATAGCTCTGCCAACCAAATATACAATAATAATTGGGGCTAGAATTAATTCTTCTTTGATAAAAAGTGGAAAAGTATAATAGATATCTAACTTAGACTACTATTTAGTAAAAGTTTTTTTATTCAAAATTACTGTATCTAATCGAAAAAATACGGATACTATTTATTGTTTATGTGAAATAAAAATAATGAAGTACTTATTTAAGACAGATAAAAAACATCTAAGCTTAACCACAAAACAAAATATAAATACTACTATTGAATTAACTCGAAACAAGAAGAGCTTTACACACAACACGATCGATATAAAAAGGATATCACTATGAAAAATAACAAACACCAAAAACTAACTCACCAAACTTCCAATTCTCTTTGGACTAACTTATCTCAAGAACAAGAAGAATCTGTTAAAGGTGGTAGCTGGCGTTCCACGGCATACTGTAGACAATATCAACAAATGAGATCTAGTGGCAATAACACTGGTGCTAATCTGCATTATTCAATGCACAATACCATATATAGATAATAAAATATAAATACTACTATTGAATTAACTCGAAACAAGAAGAGCTTTACACACAACACGATCGATATAAAAAGGATATCACTATGAAAAATAACAAACACCAAAAACTAACTCACCAAACTTCCAATTCTCTTTGGACTAACTTATCTCAAGAACAAGAAGAATCTGTTAAAGGTGGTGGCTGGCGTTCCACGGCACACTGTAGAGAATATTCTAGAATGAGATCTAGTGGTAGCTCAATACAAACCGCATTTTATTATATGGATCATAATCTGATGTACTGATCGGAAAAAATCCAGCTATAACATTGAATTATAGCTATCTTAAATCGGCGTTGGTAATTTGAAGTATGAAGCTCAAAAGTAATTGGTTCGTAGTTTTTAGCTTTTCAAATAAAATACAAAACTAACAATTTTTTCAATCATACCCTGATTTACCAACGCCCTTAAATCTAAGTTAAATTATAATCTATAACTTTTACTGCATAATAGTAAAAGTTTTTTTATTGATTGTACTTAAGTAATTCTAGTTATATTCATTTAATTATATAGAAGATAGAATAAAGCAGATTATTTAGCTGAGATTATGGTGTATGTTAAATTCTTTTTTCTCCTGTGATTATGTTAAGCCGTTCTTTTCTCTCTTAAAATATTTTCCTAATCATAGTAAACAAAAATATACCATAACTCTTTATACTACAATTGGTCTAATTTTTAGTTTACCTTCAACTGCCAACTCACAGGTTATTCCTGATAGTACTCTGCCTCAAAACTCTACTGTTAACCTCACTGAATTCTTAACTGAGATTAATGGCGGTACGACAGTTGGTAATAATCTTTTTCATAGTTTCCAACAATTTTCTATCCCTGCATCAGAATCGGTAAACTTTAATAATGCAGATAATATTGCTAATATTTTTAGTCGAGTGACAGGTAACTCTGTTTCAAATATAAACGGTTTGCTTTCTACTAATGGTACGGCAAACTTATTTTTACTAAATCCTAATGGAATTGTCTTTGGGGAGAATGCTTTTTTAAATGTGGGTGGTTCTTTTGTTGTCACCACTGCTGATAGTTTTATATTTAATAATGATAGTTTTTATAGTGCAATTGAACCACAAGAACCACCGTTGTTGACAGTTAATCTCCCTGTTGGTTTGCAGTATGGAGCGAATCCAGGAGATGTTCGAGTTATAGACATTGGGGGAGGAGTAGGCGAACTTTTGGGCGCGCCCAATGAAACCATAGCACTATTAGGAGGAGATGTTACTATCTCCAACAGTGCCATCATTTCTCCCATTGAAGGTTCTATAACTTTAGAAATGCGAGCAGTTGAAAATGGTATTTTATCTGTTGTAGAAAATGAAGGAAAACTTAGAGTTGAGTCTCCTAGTGACATTGACGGAAAAAATATCAGTATTTCTGGTGTAAATAGCTTTCTCGACACTAGTGATACTGCTGGTACTGGCGGGGGAGACATTGTTCTTCAGGGAAAAAATATTGAAGTAAAAGAAGGCGCGGGATTTTTTCTCGGTAGTTCGGGAGAATTTGATGGGGGAGATGTAATTATTAATGCTTCTGAGTCTGTAGAATTTAATGATGGAGGAGCATCTACCACCACAGGATTATTTGATGCGGTTGACGATAACTTTGTAACTACAGGTAGTAGCGGGGATATAACAATTAATACTCCTCGTCTAACTTTAAATCGAGGAGGAAGATTGGCAGTTGATAGCCAAACATTGGGAGATGCAGGAACAATTCGGATTGATGCCAATGAAATTGAGCTTAAGGGAGTTAATGACTTTGGTTTCAGTAGTGAAATTTTTTCTGGAGCATTTGGCAGTGGTGCTGGTGGCAATATTATCATTGACACGGACAGTCTATTAGTTCGAGACGGAGCTGTAATTTCCTCTCAAACTCAGGGTTTAGCACCAGGGGGAGACATCTCGATTAACGGTCAAAACATAGAAATATTTGACACAAGTACAATTTTTGCTGGCACTTTTGGTATCGGAGATGGAGGTAATCTTGATATTAATGCCGAAAGCTTACTACTAAATGAGAGTGTAATTTCTGTTAGTAGTTTTGGTGAAGGAAACGGCGGAAGTATTTCTCTTAGTGGTCAAAATATAGAACTTTCTAGTCAGAGTCAAATTTCTGCTACGACTTCTGGTGTGGGAGATGGAGGAAGTATTTCTCTTAATGGTCAAAATATAGAACTCTCTAGTCAGAGTCAGATCTCTGCTACAACTTTTGGTGAAGGAAATGGAGGTACTGTAGATATTAATACCGCTAATTTATTAGTTGATAGTTCACAGATTTCAACTGGTACTTCTGGTGCGGGAGACGGAGGTGAGATTAGTGTTTCCGCAACAGATACTATTAGCCTTAATGGACAAATTGTCACCGAGAGAAATGGAGAAGAAATAGTAAGTCGCGGTGGTATTATTGCCAATGCAGTAAGTCTTTCAGAAGATCAACCAGGTACGGGTAGTGGTGGTAGTGTGGAGATTATCGCCGATAAGCTGATGATATCTGATGGTGCAACTATTTCTGCTAGTAACTTCTCTACTTCTGGTGCTTTACCTCCAGGGGAAGGGGGTGCGGGGAATATTAATGTATCTGCCAATTCTATTTCTTTAGATGACAATGCCATTATTACTGCCGAAGCTAATGCAGGAAACGAAGGTAATATTAGTCTTAGTGCAGAAAACATCTTGTTACGAGATCAAAGTCAAATTACTACCAATGCTCGTAAGACTGCCACAGGAGGAAATATCTTTATAGATACCGATACAATGGTGGCATTTAATAACAGCGATATTACGGCAAATGCGGTGGCTAACTTTGCAGGAACAGTTACTATCAATGCTACAGGAATTTTAGGTACAGAAGCCCGCGCTCAACTAACTCCTCAAAGCGATATCACGGCTACTTCAGAATTGGGTGCAGAATTTAATGGTGTAGTAGATATCAATAATTCCAACTCAGAAAAAAGATTAAGTGTAGCTGTTTTACCCGAAAATATTGTTGACCCCACTGGTTTAATTACCGCTGTTTGCCCTACAAGCGATGAAAATAGTTTGGCGATGACGGGTAATGGAGGAATTCCTGATAGTCCTTACTCTAGTCAATCTCTTAGTACAACTTGGTACGATTTGCGCCCTGTCAAACAGGAAGAAAAGACAGTAGCTTCAACACCTCCCCTCTTACAAGAAGCTAGTGCTACCATGATTAATGCTGAGGGTGAATTAGAATTAGTTGCCTTAACTTCTTTATCTTCTCATCGTTGGGTAAAGTCTAGTTGTCCTGTCAAGAGTTAAGAGATTGGCAGATATGGAAAAACATTTTAATCCTGATTTTCTAGAAACTGTTACTCCCGATCGCTTTTTACCTCCTATTAGTAACTGGACTTCTCTAGGGGGTATGATGATGCTAGGTTGTATGGTAAGCGCGATCGCAATTTCTACTGTCTTTCAATATCAGGTTACTGTCAAAGCACCAGCTAAAATTAGACCAGAAGGAGAATTGAGTCTGGTTCAAGCCAACACAAACAATGTGAAATTAAATCGGGAATGGATGGAATAGCCGAAATTATCACCAACAAAGAAACTGTTTTCAAGTTTGTTTTGAGAAAAGCCCGATTATTAGTAAATTGATAGACTCTCAAACATTAAACATTAAACATGAGGGATTAAGAGCGAATAGCTTCAGGGGACAAGAAGTTTGAGAGAGGCAATGCGCCCTCGAACCAAAAAAATGATAAATGTTAAATGATAGATGGGGTTTGTGCCTTAAATTCTGCCAACTGAGCTTCAATCTCATCCTTGACAATCTGACGATATTCCAGAAAATGCTCGTTGTGGGCGCACATGGTTAGATAATGCTCCCAAACCCCAGGATTGTGGCGAATGATACTAAATAGATGATGCCAAAATAAAGAGCGAGTATTACGTTTAAAACCCTGTCGCCAAATTACAATTGCCAAGGCTCGAATATCTACCCAGCTAGGCATGGTAAAGGCTGATTCGTGTTGGGGAGTACCGAGTTTGAGGAAAAAGCGATAAAATCGATCTAAATATGTCTTGGGTTGGTATAACGTACAACATCCTTGAATATATTCTTGGGCGATATCTTCAATAGGGCGAGTAGGCACAAAGTTCATCAGAGTAGTTTGGTTGATATCTTTGCGGGTACTGTCTCGCAGGCGATTTTCTTTCTCTAAACGATCCCAGAGGGCAGTTAGGGGCAATGCCTGTAGCATCCCAAACATGGCAGTGGGTATGGCAGCTTCTTCTACAAAATCAATAATCCTTTGTCCCGCCCCTGGTTTTTCCCCATCAAAACCAATAATAAAGCCAGCCATCGGACGCAATCCCGCCCGAATCATCTTATCTACGGTTTCAGCCAGGGAACTGCGGGTATTTTGAAATTTTTTGGTCAATTGTAAGCTAGATTCATCGGGGGTTTCGATGCCCAAAAAGACTGCATTAAAGTTGCATTGCACCATCAATTCCATTAATTCAGGATCGGCTGCCAGATCGACAGAAGCTTCGGTGTTAAAGTCAAAGGGATACTTATGTTCTTGCTGCCAAGTTTTTAATTCTTTGAGCAATAATTTAACGTTGCGCTTATTACCAATAAAGTTATCATCAACCATAAAGATCGAGCGTCGCCAGCCCAATTCATAGAGATAATCCAACTCTTTTAAAAGCTGTGCGGGTTTTTTGGTGCGGGGTTTGCGCCCGTAGAGGACAATAATATCGCAGAATTCACACTGAAAAGGGCAACCGCGAGAAAACTGTACCGACATCGAATCATAAGCATCGAGTTCCAACAAATCGTAACGAGGAACGGGAGTAATGCTAACGTCGGGTTTTTCTGTAGCGCGAAAAGTACCGCTAGTTGCACCTTGTTCTAGAGCTTCGATAAACATCGGCAGGGTAATCTCCCCTTCGTCCAAGATTAAAAAATCAGCCCCCGCAGCCTTGGGTTCGTCTGGTAAAGAAGTAGAATAAGGACCCCCAACCGCCACTAATTTATCTCTGCTTTTGGCTTCTTTAATTTGTTCTAATAAATCCTGCTTCTGGACGATCATCGCCGAAAAGATAACTAACTCCGCCCATTCCCATTCAGCTTCGGTTACTTGGCGAATATTGCGATCGACTAGTTTAAATTCCCACTCCTGGGGTAAGATAGCTGCCACCGTTAGCATTCCCAAGGGCGGTAATAATACCTTGCGATCGACTAATTCCAAAATCTTGTCATAAGACCAAAAGGTTTGAGGAAAAACAGGATAAATTAATAAAGCTCGCATGGTCTATAAAACCCTCACACATCAAAGGTGGCATATTTTATTATGTATGAGGGTAACGCAATCTCTATAGTTATTCCAATTAAACCAGACAATTTTTTAAAGATTGCCTCAAGAGTCTGACCCGTTCTATTCTTCGGCGATAGTTTCTGATGAATAATCGACTTCATTTTGCCGACCAAAAACCAACACTTTGACTAGAGAAGTTAAAAACCAATAGATACTGGCAATAAAAAGGACTAAAAGGATTGGTGCAAATCCTGCGTAGGGCGCAAAGATAAACATCAACAAAAATCCTAATAAAGCGATTTTGTACCAAATACTATTCATTTATGATTTGTTATTTATTATTTAATATTTCCCTAAACTGAAAGTATCAGATAGAGATATTTAAAACACCTATCTATAGAGGTAAAAAAATAAAGCGATCGCTTTATTTTTCTTTGATTGAATCCACTAAATATTAAATACAAGTATATCTTTCCTGCGATGGATAAGGTTTACCGTAGTATCTTTCTAAGATTTATAAAGCAATTATTAAACAGAATAAAATCATGCCGACATACGATGCAGTAATTATCGGTGCGGGTCACAATGGATTGGTATGCGCTGCTTATTTACTTAAGGCAGGTTATAGCGTGGCACTATTAGAAAAGCGCAATATTCCTGGAGGTGGGGCGACTACCGAAGAAGCAATGCCAGAGGACGCACCAGGGTTTAAATTTAATCTTTGTGCTATCGACCACGAGTTTATTCACTTAGGGCCTGTAGTCGAAGAATTGGAATTGAATAAATACGGTTTAGAATATTTATATTGCGACCCCGTAACCTTTTGTCCTCATCCTGACGGGAAGTATTTTTTGGCGCATCAATCTGTGGAAAAAACTCGTGCAGAAATTGCTAAATTTAATCAAAGAGATGCCCAAAAATATGGCGAGTTTATTGATTTTTGGCAGCGTCTGACTAAAGGGATTACGCCTATTTTCAATGCGCCTCCTAAATCTGTACTGGATATTGGAAAGAACTATGGTATCAAAAATATACAGGACTTACTCTCTACTATTGGCGGTGTAGACAAAACCTTGGATTTGGTTCGCACTATGCTGACATCACCCCAAGACAGTTTGCAGTACTGGTTTGACTCGGAGTTTCTTAAAGCACCCTTAGCCAGATTAGCAGCAGAATTTGGCGCGCCACCCTCTCAAAAAACTATTGGGATTGGTTCGATGATGATGTCGATGCGCCACAATCCAGGCATGGCAAGACCTCGCGGTGGTACGGGAGCATTAACCAAAGCTTTGGTGCGTTTGGTGGAAGAGAAAGGAGGAACGGTATTGTGCGATCGCGCAGTAGAAACTGTACTTATTGGTAACAATGGCAAGGCAGAAGGAGTCAGAACCAGCAATGGCGAAGAATATCGCGCAAAAATTGCGGTAATCTCTAATATTGATGCTCGTCGTTTATTCTTGAAATTAATTCCCCCTGCAGCCAGTCAAGCAGCAGATCCCCATCTGCGGGAGAGATTAGACAGACGTATCGTTAATAACAACGAGACTATTCTGAAAATAGACTGCGCCCTATCCGAAGCACCCCGTTTTGAAGCTTATGACCATCGGGAAGAATTTAATGTCGGTTCGATTTTAATTGCTGATTCGGTACATCATGTAGAACAAGCTCACGTACTACCTTCTATGGGCATGATACCCGACGAAAACCCCTCAATGTATCTCGATATTCCTACCGTACTCGATCCATCCCAAGCCCCAGAGGGCAAACATACAATGTGGATTGAATTTTTTGCGCCCTATCAAATATATGGCAAGGAAGGAACGGGGTTAAACGGCACTGGTTGGACTGACGAACTAAAAAACCAAGTAGCAGACAGGGTAATCAATAAGCTAAATGACTACGCGCCCAATGTCAAAGATTCGATTATTGCCCGTCGGGTAGAAAGCCCTGCAGAATTGGGAGAACGTCTTGGTGCATATAAAGGTAATTATTACCACATCGATATGACCTTGGATCAAATGCTCTGTTTTCGACCATTACCAGAGATAGCAAACTACACTACTCCCATTGAAGGGCTGTATCTGACAGGGGCGGGTACTCACCCAGGCGGATCGATTTCAGGAATGCCAGGACGCAACTGCGCCCGCGTATTTTTGCAGCAGCAACAGCCAGTTAAAACTATGGTAGAAGATGCTAAAGGCGCGATCGAATCTACGGTCAAATCAATTTTTGAATAATACCTTTATAGTTATTCCAATTAATTTCCTCACGATTGACTAATTTTTCGTTAGTTGTTAGTCATTAGTCGTTAGTAGGTTCAAAGCTAAGTACAGGACAAAAACTGAAGAGTATGAGTAAAATCAGATTCATACTGTTCTAGATTGAAAAAGATACGGCGTAAATAATCAAAGCCGTAACGAAAAACACTCGTTTGTTTATGTCCATGCTTTTTGATTTTGATTGGTTTTTGCTCGCTTAACCATTGACCAGTACGATAAACTGTGCAAGGTTAACTGTTTTTACTCGAAATAGAGCAATTAAAAATAAAGCTAGAAAACTTAGTCGTAGCGACCTGCCATTGAAGATGTGGCTTTAACGTCTGGCGAAGCGCGTTAACATGATTCATGGGGTTTAGATGATTTGTGTGATTACTTTTCATCAAACCCTTTTTCTGTCATTATTTTCAAGTTTTGTCCTGTACTAAGGCAGTAAAGTTATTTTATTCCTCTGGCTCATGCATAGGGTTTCCATTTGGAATGACTATACTATACTTTGCAAAACGAAAGATACCATATTGGCACTTTGACCTACTCCGTTATTTAAATAAAAAGTCATCCATCTATAAAACAGTAGATGAATGACTTTTCATACTAAATCCGATCTCGAACATGCTCTTAAATGAAGAACTAGAATTTGTCTCAAACCTGCGACTCCGATGACTCCCTCAGCCCTCAGCCTTCACACACTTTTTAAGTGTTGTATGCAAACAGGATTTAGTATTATTTATTTATGGGATCTCGCCATGGCAACTTTTTAGATTGCTGCGCCAGATTTGGCTTCTGCGCCACCTTTGATTACTGCATCGCGCAAGAAAGTAATTTGCTGTTCAAATTCCATCGATTCAATTTTAGATAGCAACTGGCTCACGCTACCGCTAGGTTCATAATCATCGGGTACGGGGATAATTGTTCCTGCTTCCATACCTTGAGCTAAACGATACCAGAAGTATAGCTTGGTATTTTCGCTCAAAGAACCATATTCGCGAGCAATTAGACTATCTTGTCCTTCAATAATTTTACGCTGTTCGGCAAGCTGTTGTTCAAAGGATAGTTCTTTTACCTGATTGAATAGTCCTCCTGCGATTTCGTCTGCTGCTGCACCTGGTGCTGCGGGAGTAACCGAAGTACCCATTTTGGTGTAGACGTACCAAAGCAAGGCTAGTTTTTCATCCGTAGATAGATTGTCATAACTGCCTAGTGTTGCGCTGATGTTAGGATCTGTTGCTGTCGAACCCATATTTATTTATTATTCTCCAATTCAATATTTTTATCTGCTTTTTGTAATTAAAGCCACAATATATAGATTAGTAATTTTGGATTTTTTCAGTAACTATATAAAGATAGAGAAGTTTTTTGGGCGGGCTATGGCTAGAGATGGATATTGACTATCTCTTATCTTTAATTTCTTTGAGTCCCAATAATTCTTGAGGAGATGCCAGTAGTTTTATTCTGGCGGTAGTTATTTCTCGGTTTTTATTTAAACTAAAATACCAGCCAACATTGACCGAAAACAAGGGTGTCTTCACTTTTCCCGTAATTTTAAATAGTTGCAAATCACTTTCTACAGATTCGATTGTTCCCTTAGTAGGTAATAATTCCATTCCCTTGGCTTCTTGGGCTAAATAAGCAGCGATCGCCTTTCTCCCCACAATTGGTTTGGTAAAAGGCGCAAGTAGTTCGCCATCGACTGCAAACAAAGCAGCCGTCTCGGCAAACTGTTCTTGATTTATGGTTACAAAGTAATTAAGGATGATAGATTCTTCAATACCTGAGATCGTAATTGTAGGTCTAACGTCGGTCAAACTCATTTTTATTAATTAGTGTATTAGCTTCGATTCGAGCATAGGTTAGAGCCCAAGGCGATCGCGTCTATCTATAGATTTATCATTGACTCGCTCTGCAGAAGTTAGATTTTTCTCTAATGATAATAAATCTGCTTGGTAAAACCAGAAAATCATTAATAAACATAATGGCTATCTTGCCTTTGATAGTAATTCAAGACATACTAGACTTGTAATATACTTACCTTTAAATACTAAATAACTATTCGTAATTATTATGTTTCAATCTGCAATTATTTGTGTCGATGATGAAGTTGCTATTTTAGCTAGTCTGAAACATTCACACTGTTCAACAAAAATTACTGTTGATGCCCAGCGGTAAAAAAAGCTTGT
>CAYXWE010000038.1:0-11880 GCA_964468145.1 uncultured Pleurocapsa sp. | reverse complement strand
TCGGGATTATCTGCAGTAGCCTCTGCTTCACTCTCCAGTTCCCCGTCGGGATTATCTGCAGTAGCCTCTGCTTCACTCTCGCCAGAAGTGACCTCTCCAGGATTGGGCATCGTAATGTCAGACATATTGCCCGATTGAGAACGGACAGGATTTGTCGCGATTAATAACCAGGTAAAAACTAAAGCTATTTTGATAGGCAATTGCAATAATTTCATCTTAATTTCTCTCGACTTAATTGTATTTATTTAAAACGTAAGACCATACCCAACACCAAGGACGAACCTTGTTCCATCTCCTGCTGTACCAGTAACATCCGTAATAGCGGGTACAATCACCAGAGGTAATTTTCGGAACAAAACAATTGGGATACCAATAGTCAGATCTTGACCAGTCCATTCTGTAACAAAGCCTATTGGTTCGATAATTTTCAAGGCTACGCTACCAAATACACCTACCGTATCGTTGCCATTATCAATATCTAATTCCGAACGAAACTGTCCGCCTCCCAAACCGAGAGTTGTATATATTTCACTAAAGGGCTTAGTTCTGTCTTTTTTTAGCTGGAATTTTTTAGTAGTTACTCCATAAACAGAAGATCCTCCGTCGGTATTACCCCACGTAGCTATGCCCTGCACTCCCAAAGCAATGGAAAAGTCTTGGGGCAAGCGACGATGTAACTTAATGTTGATTGCGCCATCGCTAAACGGCGAACTAACATCTACTAAACTAATCCCAATTTGCGCCCCAACATTTTTTCTAGGATTTCCTAAACCGAAACCCAAACCAATTACTCCATCTTCATCATCTGTAAAACGGGCGCGTTCTTGAAATCCTAGACCAATACCAAAGCTTCTCCACGATGCACCATAGGCAGAAGGATTGATAATAGTAACGCTAGGAGAGGCACGATAGGGTTGTTTGGGTAAGGGAATTCTTAAAGGTATTCTTTTGGGTTCAAATCTTTCTCCTCCAGTTGGTTGGCGACGTAAAGAAGGCGAACCGTCTTCTAATGCTACTGACTTGTTAGACTCTGCTGCAATATTAGATACTATATTCGGCGAGTCAGAAGACTGAGTAGTGGTAGTCGTTTCTGCTTTAGTTCCTTTTGAGAGGCCAAAAAATAAACTGTTGCAGAAGATAAAGCTAAACGCTAGTGCGAGGGACTTTTTTGCAAAGGGCATTTACCAGCTATGTTGAATTAATTATTATTTGCTTGAATATTAAATCTATTGATTCAATATATTTTTGGGTACGACAATGGCGATCGCTATTACAAATTTATTGAAAAATTTTTTTTCGATATAGTATAGTCGTTCTAAATTAGTTTTTTTGCGATCTGAAATTATCGTTTCGGGTAAGCGGAGATTGAAGATTTGGGAATTCTAAGCACTACTTTTTTACTGAAGGTTTCTCTTTAGAACGACTATACTTAGCAAACTCAGTTACGATGGCTCGATCTTTTTATTCAACCGAACGAAATAAATAGCGATCGCCATAAAATTTCTCTTGCTAGAAGTAAATTTAAAATTGCTTACTAGATCCGATTGCTAAAATTCAGTCTATTATTGCAAATCAGCAAAATTGACAGACGGCGTACATAATTTACCAGGGCCACCACACAGCTTGATAGGGCTTATCTTCAAAACTATAAACACCGCGCTTTCTTAAAGCCCAACAGTCAAGAGGTTTTTTATTGTCTAAAACACAAGTAGCTTGATAATCGGGATTTACACTGAATAATTTTTCACTTTCTTCAGTAGCGCAAGTTTGGTTTTCTTCACGAACCAAACATACTGAGTTATTTTTTTGGGTTAGATCTGTTTTAATGTATTTCTTTTGTTTTTGCTCTATCGAAGCCTGAAGTTTTTGGGCGGTTTGCTGACAAAGTTCCTGTCCCGACTCTTCTGGTAATAAGTATTCTGAATGCCAAGTCATTACAGGGGCTAAGTTCACCTCTCCTGGTGTATAAGCAAACATAGTGGGTGCATTCTGCTGTGTCGAGCAAACAAAAACAGTATTTGCTTTCTTATTTTGGGAATTTGATTCCCCGCGAGTAGGAGCAGCATTTAAAGCGATCGCCCCTGAGGCAATTGCAGCATATAGGTATTTTTTATTCATCGCAGCTATCTCGAGTATAGAGCTATTTAGTAGGTTTTTGGTAATATTATAAATATATCTGACCAGCTAAGTACGCTGTGTTTGTAATTATTTCATTAAATATGCTGTCACCAGCATGAAATTTTGGTGAAGACTGTTATCTATGTAGCGATTTTCACGCTCGAAAGGTACATTAATCCTAATTGTCTAAAATAGTCGAACTTTTTGAACCTTTATTCAAGCCAGTCGATACAGATCCTGCTCGATAAAAATTGAAAATCTATCGGCAGGCAAAAATTAATAATGCGATTTTTTCTCTTTGGCGACTAATTTAGCTGCGATCGCACCACCTATAAAGCCAAATAAATGTCCCTGCCAAGAAATTCCTACCTCGGAAGGAAATACCCCCCAAATCAACCCCCCATAAACAATTGCCACTAGTATCGACAAGGCGATCGAAGGTAGGTTTTTTTGGAAGTAACCGCGAAATAATAAGAAACCTAAATAACCATAAATCAAAATACTCGCACCAATGTGGACAGAGTTGGTCGCGCCAAAGATCCAGACCCCGATGCCACCAACAATTATGCTCGCGATCGAAGCAATGTAAAAATCGCTTTCTTCCTGCAGCATAGTCAACCATCCCAAAGTAATAAAGGGAATTGTATTTGCCATTAGATGTCCGAATCCGCCATGAAGAAAAGGAGCAAATAAAATACCCAGTAGTCCGTTGACCTCGCGGGGTTGGATGCCATAGCGGTCTAAACCGCCATTAAAAACAGCGTAATCGATAATTTCGATTGCCCAAAATACAATGACGGAAGTTATTAAAATTTTTAACTCTTTCAAAACTGATTTCTTCTGCGTTTTTTTGCGATAATAGCTGCTCATAGTTGATTATAGAATATTGATACGTATAATTGCTGGCAATACCCCCTGCGCGATGCCTTCCCCCCACTATCAGAGGGGAATTTAGGGTGGGATTTTGAGATGTTTACTTAACTAATAAACATAAAATAAACCGCTCAATTATGTCTGTGGTTGAGTGGTTTTGTCTAGTTTAAATCAACTAACAAAGTTAAGTATTTCAAAAATGTAGTGAAAGAATTATGATGTATTTAGGGGTAATGTATTGCGAAATTGCGTCTCTCTTTTAAGGGATAAAACCAGCACTATGCAAAAATAGCCAACAAAAATTAACATTTATCGAGAAAATAAAACATTTCTTTGTCAGTAAAATAGATATTAGATTAGGAGGAATATAAATTAATGAAAAAAGTTGTAGGTATTTTAGCTGCCTTGCTATTAATCTTAGGTTCGTGGGGATTTGCAGGTACAGCACAAGCAAGTGAGATGAATGTATTCAATGTTGATTCTTCGACACTGATTGCACGTATCAATACTGCGGATGCTAAACGTACAGAATTAGTAAAGGGCAAACTAGACCTTAACAATAGTGACGTTAGAGAATTTCGTCAGTTGAGAGGATTTTACCCCAACCTCGCCAGCAAAATTATTCAAAATGCACCTTACGATAGTGTAGAGGATGTACTAGATATTCCTGGCTTGAGCGATAGGCAAATGGAACGTTTGCAGGCAAACATAGACAAATTTGTCGTAACAGATGTAGCAGCTTCTATGACTGCTGGAGGCGATCGCTATAACCCCGGACTGTATTAAACAAATTAATATTTAAAATTAATTTGAACCGCGTTTACCCTAGCAAACGCGGTTTTTTAATTCCCAGATCGTCAAAAGTTAAGAATTTTGGTAGCGATCGATAACCTAAGAACGCGCCCTAGACCTGTAAAATAACTTTATATTTTAACAAAAAGGCTTAAGCTTTATTCTTAGATACTTTCATGAACATCAATACTGTTGATACAACTCCTTTTTCCGACCAAAAACCAGGAACATCAGGACTACGTAAATCCGTTACAGTTTTTCAACAACCCCATTATTTAGAAAACTTTGTTCAGTCCATATTTGATTCTCTCGAAGGCTGTCAAGGTCAAACCATAGTCTTGGGTGGAGACGGACGCTACTACAACCGCGAAGCAATCCAGGTCATTATGAAAATGGCAGCAGCTAACGGTATTGGGCGTATCTTGGTAGGTAAAGGCGGAATTATGTCTACTCCCGCTGCTTCGGCAATTATTCGCCAATACAAGGCTTATGGAGGCATTATCCTTTCTGCCAGTCATAACCCAGGTGGTCCCGATGGAGACTTTGGCATCAAATATAATATTACTAGTGGTGGGCCCGCACCAGAAAAAGTAACTGAAGCAATTTTTGCTCGCTCTAAAGTTATCGATCGCTACAAAATTTTAGAAGCAGATGATATCAACTTAGATAAATTAACCGTAACGCGCTTAGGAGAAATGAGCGTTGAAGTAATCGATCCTGTTGAGCCTTACGCTAAATTGATGGAGTCTTTATTTGATTTTGAAAGTATCCGTCAACTAATTAAAAAAGATTTCAAAATGTGTATCGATTCGATGCACGCAGTTACAGGTACTTACGCCAAAGACATTTTTGAAAAACGCCTGGGCGCAGAATCTGGAACGGTACAAAATGGCGTACCTCTAGAAGACTTCGGTGGCGGGCATCCCGATCCTAATTTAGTATATGCCCACGACCTAGTAGAAATCATGTTCGGAAACAATGCCCCTGACTTTGGCGCAGCATCCGATGGCGATGGCGATCGCAATATGATTTTGGGTAATAATTTCTTTGTTACTCCTAGCGACAGTTTGGCAGTTTTGACCGCTAATGCCACTCTCGTACCAGGTTATAAAGATGGTTTATCGGGAGTGGCGCGGAGTATGCCTACTAGCGAAGCGGTAGATCGCGTAGCAGATAAATTGAATATTTCTTGTTACGAAACTCCTACAGGCTGGAAATTCTTTGGTAACTTACTCGATGCTGATAAAGCTACTCTTTGCGGAGAAGAAAGCTTTGGTACTGGTTCAAATCACGTCCGCGAAAAAGATGGACTATGGGCGGTATTGTTCTGGTTGAATATTTTAGCTGCCAGAGGAGAATCAGTAGAAGCAATTGTTAAAGATCA
The DNA here is from genome assembly GCA_964468145.1 of uncultured Pleurocapsa sp. Taxonomy (GTDB): domain Bacteria; phylum Cyanobacteriota; class Cyanobacteriia; order Cyanobacteriales; family Xenococcaceae; genus Waterburya. Next base: position 6,713 of record CAYXWE010000038.1, on the reverse strand, counting down.
CTGGAAAACCTACGGACGTAATTACTATTCCCGCCATGATTACGAAGAGGTAGATAAAGCCAAAGCTACTGAATTAATGGAACGTCTGCGAGGAATGGTAGGTACGATGGCGGGCAAAAAGTTTGGCGACTACGAAGTCAAATATGCAGATGACTTTAGCTACAGCGATCCTGTAGACAACAGCGTTAGCAAAAATCAAGGTATTCGCATCGGCTTTACTGATGGTTCGAGAATTGTATTCCGCCTTTCTGGTACGGGTACAAAAGGAGCAACTTTGAGATTATATGTTGAGAGTTACGAACCCGATAGCAGCAAACACGAACTGGAAACTCAAGAAGCTTTAAAACCTTTAATCGATTTAGCTCAAGAAATAGCTCAAATTAAAGAATATACCAACCGCGATGAGCCTACGGTTATTACTTAAGAAGTTGCTGGCTTTTTAAGAGGTAACCAGTAAGGTTTGCGATCTTTTAGCGAGTGGGCATTGCCCACTTTTTTTGTATCTAGTATTTTGACAATAGTTATGAAGTAAGATTTAAAAATCTTTCTAAAGCATCGATCATTGCTGGTGGCCAGCGACGAATATTCGTTATCCAATCTAAATCTTGATAGCGATTATCCAAACCAATTGCTGCAACCCAATTGCTTTCTGCTTCTCCTTGTTGCCCTTCTACCCATAGAGTCGCTGCCAATGCTGCTCTCATATCAGAATACATGGGATATTTACGTACTAAATTTCTCATGTCGCTAATAGCTTGAGAACGATCGCCTATTTGATACATTGTTAAAGAAGCATTCCCTCTAGGTATGGGAAATCTAGGATCGAGCTTCGCAGCCTTTTGATAATCTTCTAAAGCATCTTGCCACTGTTGTTGACCAGCTTTAGCATTTCCCCTATTATTTAACGCTACTGGGTCTTGAGGAGTAATGGCTAAAACTCTATTGTAGTCAGATATTGCTTTATCCCATAGCTTTTGTCCTTCATAAGCAATACCGCGATTGAGATAGGCATCTGGATAGAGAGGAGCTATTTCAATCGAGCGGTCAAAATCAGCGATCGCTTCAGACATTTTATATTGAGCAATACGAACGTTGCCTCTGTTACTCCAAACAGCGGGATTGTCTGGAAATTTATTGATTAGTTCTGTCCAATAAATTTCTGCCAATTCAAAATCACCTTTTTCAGCAGAGCGAAATGCTTTTTTTGCAGTTTTTTCTCCCAAGGCAATTTCCTTAGACCCAAGTGCGTCTACCCGAACTGGAGATGCTACAGCGTATCTAAGATCGCTGTTCAATATCCAAAATGAAAAAATTAAAAATAGACTTATTAACCAGCGATTCATGTACTATAAATTATCACGCGACTTTATATATATTTAATATATATTAGTGCGACCTGGAGGTCTTATCCAAGACGAAATACCCCAGAAATACTCTCAGCCATTATTATTTATTAAATGTCAAAATAAGATGTGGCAAATTTAGGATTCAAATAACTTTTGCTCTAAAAGAGGATCGATCTACAAATACTTTTGCACCACTTCCCACCCCGTCCAAGAGACATAGACTAACCCAACTAATAAAATAGCATTAAGACTAACATGAAGCGATCGCGCCCAGGTGTTGCCCGTATCTATTTGATTGGCACTCCAGGCAGAAAGACAAATCAGCATCACAACAAATAAACCAGACCAAAGATGAGGCGAGTGTCCTAGGTTGCCATAATAACCTACCGTACCCACGATGCCGATCGCCAGCAGCAGTACTACTAAAAAAACTATAATTATTCCTGCAATGTAGTGGGCATTAGCCAGCCAAGGAGGACGACCTATTCTTGTAGTGCGACCATAAAACATCCAGCTTCCAGACAAGAACAACAACAAATAAAAAGCGATCGTTCCTCCCATTGCCCAAGCAGCAATTTTCCATAACCATAGAAAAGACGGTAAATCCACTCTGTTTCGCTCTGAATTACCTTTCTATTATAAGTAATGGGACTGCTAAAAAAAACAACCCCATCGCCATTTTATTTGATATCAATAATTGACTCGACACCATAGGGATTTACACTGCAATATCCAAAGGTGAGGAGACTCTACTTGGGCTTGTAAAACGACTTTCTGCTTTTGGTTCGGCTGAAGCGTTTTTCGGTTCGGATTTAATCGAATCTTCTGCTATTGGAGTTTCTATGGGTTGTAAGGCAAGGCGATGGCAAGGAATCGTATCAGATAGTATGGCACTGGCCATCATTCCTGTATGAATCTCTAGAATAGCTTCAGGTTCGGCTTCAAATACCAACCTTTGTCCGGGGAAGACGACTCGCTCAAAATACCAGTTAGGAATATTGGTGATGCGAGCAATCTGAATTTGGCTAGTTGCATTCACGTAACAGCAAAGAATGTGACTATTTTCGTCATTTGGTAAAGGGTCTAAAATCTGTGACATGATTATTTGAAGAGTTTAAAAGTAAGTTGTTTATCGCTACATATAAGCTAGCACTCCTCGATCCCTATTCGTTGTAAAAGAAGTTACCAACGGACGTTAATCTAATCTACTGTTTCTATAGTTTTCAGCTATATTACTTTTAATATTTTATTTATATTTTTACCGAAGTTGTTGAAATTACTAGCCTGTAGTTTAGTAAGAGATGAAGTGCGATCGCGCTTCATCAGCAGAATATTAATATTTTGTTAGAGACAAGATCTAGTGTTTTTTTACGAAAAAACATCACAGCTTAAAAATCCTTTGGCAAATCTAGTTGATTGTGGTGGGTAATATCGCTAAAGTTAAGTTATATGAATATATTATGACTATAAAAAGCAGGCACAATCAAATTAGCCTGCAAACCGCTAATAAAATTTACACAACTTAACATTATTAAGCAGCCCCATGACTCAACGAATTCTTTATGTTCGACTCCCTTGTAATCCCATTTTTCCTATTGGAGTAGTTTACCTAGCAGACCATGTTGGCAAGCTATTTCCTGAAATCGAACAAAAAATCTTCGATTTGGGTACAGTCCCACCCCTGGATTTTAATCGAGCTTTAGACCGCTGTATTGATGAGTTTAAGCCATCGCTACTAGTGTTTTCCTGGCGAGATATTCAGATCTATGCTCCTGTAGGAGGTAGGGGAGGAAATCCCCTACAAAATGCTTTTGAGTTTTACTATGCCAAAAATCCCCTAATTAAATTACGGGGTGCATTAGGCGGACTCAAAGTAGCAAGTGCTTATTATGGCGAACTATGGCGCAACACGGGCTTAATTAAACGAGGATTAACCAGAGCCAGAAAATACTGTCCCGATGCTCGTACTATAGTTGGTGGCGGTGCAGTTAGCGTCTTTTACGAACAGCTTCAAAAAGATTTACCGAAAGGGACAATTGTTTCTGTCGGAGAAGGAGAGCAACTACTGGAAAAAATACTGAAGGGTCAAGAATTCCGCGACGAACGTTGTTACGTAGTTGGGGAAAATAACGTTCGGGATAGATTAATCCATGAATGGCCTACTCCCATTGAAAAGACTGCCTGCAATTACGACTACATTGAAAAAATCTGGCCAGAATTTAACTACTATCTTCAGGAGAACGATTTTTATATTGGCGTACAAACCAAAAGAGGCTGTCCCCATAATTGCTGTTACTGCGTGTATACCGTAGTCGAAGGCAAACAGGTAAGAATAAATCCTGCAGATGAAGTTGTTAAAGAAATGCGCCAGCTTTACAAGAGGGGAATTCGTAACTTTTGGTTTACCGACGCTCAATTTATTCCCGCCAAAAAATATATCCCTGATGCGATCGAGCTACTACAAAAAATTGTGGACTCTGGCATGAAGGACATTCATTGGGCAGCTTATATTAGAGCGGATAATGTCACAGCAGAATTATCCGAGCTAATGGTACAAACAGGAATGAACTATTTTGAAATTGGTATCACTAGCGGTTCTCAAGAATTAGTCCGTAAAATGCGTATGGGCTACAATCTGAAGACTGTGCTGCAAAATTGTCGCGACTTAAAAACAGCAGGTTATGAAGATATTGTCTCGGTGAATTATTCCTTTAATGTAATCGATGAAAGTTATGAAACAATTAGACAAACCATTGCTTACCATCGAGAACTAGAAGCAATTTTTGGCGAGAATAAAGTAGAGCCAGCAATCTTTTTTATTGGTCTACAACCCCATACCCACTTAGAAGAATACGCTTTTGAACAAGGAGTCCTCAAACCAGGATACGACCCCATGAGCTTGATGCCTTGGACAGCTAAAAAACTACTTTGGAATCCAGAACCTCTTGGTTCTTTCTTTGGGGAAGTTTGTTTGCAGGCTTGGAAGCAAAATCCCAACGACTTTGGTCGGCAAGTAATGCGCATTCTAGAGAATAAGTTAGGTAAAGCCCCTCTAGAAGAAGCTTTAACTGCCCCTGTAAAATCGGGTAAACAAAAATTAACTGCTGCTGTTTAAAAACAAGTTTATGTTAACTATAAATGTTTTCCTCGCGAGCGCGATGCCTACCGCTAGCTCCGCAATCGCATTTTATTTTTAGAAAATTCATTATTTATTATGCTGGAAGGTTCGATATTAAAGAGATTAGAAGACGCTCATCGTGGCAGTCAACAGCCACTAAATTTAGGAGTTTATTATAAAAACACCTTAGTAGCTTTGTGCCATGCTTTAGAAGACTTTATCTTAGAGTCGGATAGTGCGCCCATTATGATAACGGCTTTCCAGCGTGGTAAGTGGTATTTAGAAGAAGCAGAACGTTATAGCGACTTGGCAGATAAAGCCGAGCAGGTAGCGATTATGGCAACTGCAGATTCTGGGTTTGATAGTCATCCTACGAGTAATAAAGCTAATGTGAATTTGGTTCATCTCCAGCCAAAAGATTCCGTTGCCCAAGAGTGGCACTTGATGATTATTTCTCCTACCTATACCGCAATGGTACTGTGTCAAGAATTATCCGATGCGGATTATGGCGATAACAAGCCTCAAGAAGACTTAGAGCGTAAGTTTTACGGTTTTTGGACATTCGAGCCAGATCTAGTCCGCGAAACTGTCGAATTGTCAATCGACCATATACAAAGTTACGATCCACAATTAGCTCAGATGCTATCGCAAAGGGTGGCAAAAATGACAGCCGAATCTGGCATTAGACAACGAGACGATCTAGATGCGGTGGTTTCTCAAGTAGTTAAATATTTACAAAAAAGTAAAAAGAATCTTCACCACCCAGAAAAAGCCAGTACTTTTAGCGGTTTTAAAGATTTAGATGAAAATATTGTTTCCAATGAAATGCAAGCCTTTTTACGGATGGCTCAATTATTGGATGCTACGGATGTCAGCAACCCCATGGCAGCCTCGGAAGTAGCAGCCATGGCAGAAGCTATGGCTCAGTTACTAGACCTCCCTGCATGGCAAGCCAAGCGGCTCTATTTATCTGGATTGCTACATCGCGTCGGACTGCCAGAAGTGACCAAAAAACGTCAAAAGCAGTCTCAGGCACAGCAAGAGGTATTAAAAAAAGCTAATTCTCCTGCTAAAGCTTCTGTGCTGCGAGTTATGCCTCAATTGGAAGCAGTATCTAGAATATTGACTCACCAAAGAGAAGCTTGGGATGGTTCGGGTATTCCTGCAGGTTTGGCCTATGATGCTATTCCTCTAGAATCGAGAGTAATTTGTTTGCTGGCAGATTTTCAGCAAAAAATGAAAGCATACAGACAGTATTCTGCAGATAAAAATCCTCTCGCTCAAGCTCTGGCAGACTGTCAGGCTTTGGCAGGGAAGCGTTACGATCCCAAACTATTAGACGCTTTATCCTTGCTGGTAATGGGAATGCAGCAGGGAATGACTCTCCAGGCATATCAGCCCAAAATAGCTACAGGAATGTGGTTAGTAAACTCCGCTGATATCAGTCAAAAAACGACCTCGACTTAACTATGTCTGGCAAATTTTAAAAAATAATAAATAACTAGTAATCAATCATTTCAAATTAAACTAATGACCGTAGATGTAATTCGTGCAGGACAAGAAAAACACTTTCCAGGGGTAGATTTGGAAGATGAAGATCTAACTAACTGCCAACTAGAGAAAATCAATTTAGCTGGAGCAAATCTAATTGGGGTAAATTTTTCTCGCTCCAATCTCAAAGGAGGTAGGTTGGACGGGGCAAATTTGCTCGGAGCAAACTTACAAATGGCAGATGTTAGAGCCACTTTGTTGGGAGCAAATTTGATGCAGGCAGACTTAAGCAATGCGGATCTGCGGGGCAGTAATTTGCGGGGTGCTAACCTCATGGGAGCAAAACTATCGAAGGCCTCTTTGTCTGGAGCATTTTTGAGTGGGGCAAATCTTACTGGAGTCAATTTGAAAGGGGTAGATCTGCGAGGAACAGATCTCAGGGGGGTAAACCTTAATAGTGCCAATCTCAAAGGAGCTAATTTGTCTCAGGCAGATTTACAGGGTGCAAATTTGAGCGACACTAACCTAGAAGAGGCAGATCTGCGCGGTGCAAACTTGGCAGGGGCAAACCTAGCAGGAGCAAACCTATTATGCGCAGAATTAGAAGGCTGCAATTTGGATGGGGTAAACCTAACCCAAGCCTGCACTTTGGGTACGGCGGTCGTTTGATGGGATCGACGGGTAAATAAATAAATAATAATAATTATTTATAAACCAGTAACGTAAACTGGAAACAGCTACCTTGTTCGGGAGAAGCC
>CAYXWE010000037.1:0-11891 GCA_964468145.1 uncultured Pleurocapsa sp. | reverse complement strand
GCTGCGAATTGCCTGACACAGATTGGTTTTTTGGCTCAAACAACATCCGCATTCGCGACATTCGGGGGTGTATAGCGGAATCACCTTATCTCCAGGTTTGAGACTTTTGACTCCTTCTCCTACTTCAGCAACAATTCCCGCTCCTTCATGACCCAAAATAGTGGGGAATAAACCTTCGGGATCTGCTCCTGAGAGAGTATAGGCATCAGTATGGCACACTCCAGTAGCTTTGATTTCGATTAGGACTTCCCCTGGTTGTGGTGCTTCGAGTTGCACGGTTTCGATACTTAGAGGTTGACCCGAACTAAAAGCTACTGCAGCTTTAACATCCATGCTCATTACTATGCCTGTTTAATTATATATAGTCAGAGAAATTTTAACTCATAAAAGATTACGTAATTATTTCAAGTTTTTGACTAAAATTTGCGACTTGTAAATAAATGTATTTAAGGTTTTCAATTTTGGTTAGGTTTGAGTTTGGCAAAGTCTGGAAAACATTTCTATTTATTCAGCATTCGACTAACCTCTTGGGGCTTCAATCTTTGGATACCCTGAAAATATTCAATTTGCTGCAATACTTTTCTGACTTCGCCATAGCTGCTAACAGACAACAAAACCATATTGTCATAAACTGCTTCTTCAGGTTCGATAATTTCGATAATTAGTTCCTGTATCTGTTTTTTAGCGATATCATTATGGAGATATTTGACAAAAGCTTCTCGTTTCCATTGACGCACTGTAACCAAGCACCATTGTCGGGAAATAGCAGATGATGATTCTGTATTAGTCATATTTTCTAATAATCTTGAAAAATTACACTTTAAATAACATCTGCTTTAAATCATACCCGCACGTTCATCGATTCTAACAATTGCCATAGTTGAGGACTATTAAAATCGGCGATCGCCATGCTCGCTCCCCCATCGATCAAATCGGAAGCCCGATGGCTAGAAGTAATGCCAATGGTATAAATTCCCGCAGCTACAGCAGATTCAATTCCCGCAGCCGAATCTTCAAAAGCGATCGCATTACAATTACTTACGTTAAGACGCTCTAAAGCTAACTTATAGGGTGCAGGATCTGGTTTTCCTGGGGGTGCATCTTTAGCCATAATTACCGTGGGAAAAATAGAAGTTAGGCGCAATACTTCGAGTAGATAAATGGCATTATTTTCGGGTGCATTGGTGACAACCGCTCTTTTAATACCCGATCGATCGCTTAGGCGAATTAGCTTATCTAAGCCAGGGGTGGGACGTAAGGAGTTAGCAATGCGACGAAAAGTTTCTTCTTTTTCGGTAGCTAGTTTCCAGGCATCTTCTAAAGATAGTTGGGGAATAATATCTCGAATTATTTTGGAATTAGTTCGACCAGAAATTCTGCTTCTGTAGAATTTCTGGTCGATATCTAGCTCGAATCTGACTAATATGTCTTGCCATACTGCAAAGTGAATCGAGTCTGTATCGGCTAATGTTCCATCTAAATCGAACAATATCGCTTCTAACATTTATTTTTTATTTCTCACTACGAGGATCGATCCGTAACCATTATTAACATTTTGCGCGCAATATTTCTATCTTTCTCACTCACTTACTAGATAAATCGGCGTTGGTGGCGTGGCAAGAAAAAGATCTGTTGTTCTAACTTGTTATCAATACTTTGTGAAATATGTAATAGACCTCTGGCACGAATAATTTTATAAATATTTAAATGCTTTTTTGATAAGTAGTTTAGAGAATTAATACTAATCGCTAAAAGCTTAAAATTTATTATTCATGCAAGAGGTCTAATCGAAAGCCAAGTAAATCTAAGTCGTATTTCACTACTCAATAAAGTCCCATATAAATGTAAATAAAAAGTAAAAGTGAAATTGATAAGTTTCAAAAACAATGTATTTTAAGTAGTTAATCTGGCTTGAAGTTCGGACTTAATGCGGTTGAGAATTGATTCTTCATCCAACGAATCGAGAATTTTTTGCACGACAGTTTTCGGGCTTTGTTCTCCCCAAGATGCGCCATTAGCTAAATAAGTTTTGGTAATCTGTCCGATGGCATAGGACGATACTCCAGCCACTCCTCCTTGAGCGATCGCCACAGATAAATAGGGAGCGAGGGATAAACCCCCCGTAACGGGAATCGATAGTCCTAGCAAGCTTTTGAGCGACCCTAAACCAAAAGTTGCCACAAGTTCGCTAGCACTGATTCCTCCCATACTGAGAGCGATATTTTTCAGTAATTCGATCGCACCCGATTGAGTCATGGCGATACCGTAAAGACGGGAAAGGGAAATAATCATCCCCACATCAATAACTGCTCCAGAAAAAAGATCCACCGCCGTAACGGGGTTAAGAGCAATAGTCATTGCTTTAACCATCATGACTTTATTAATTAATTCATTGGCAGCGCGATCGCGAATCGTTAATTTGCGCTGTAGAATCTGCTCGTTGACTTCATTAGCAAACAGCATACTATTGAGAGCCACCAAAGATTTACCTTCGCGATCGAGTAATTCTAAAATCTTGAACTTCAAAGATTCTACTTGGGGTTTACCTGGAATCCGCTGTACCCTTAGTTTGCCTGTTTTATCTTTAATTCCCCTTACTTCGATGGGAGAGGCTGCCACCATAATAATTTCATCGGGAGAAATTAATTCTTTAACTCTTTCTTCTTTGATTTTTTCATAAATAGCCAGTCTGTCTGCTTCAGGATAGCGATCTATCTTATTAAATACCAACAGCATCGGTTTACCTGCTTCTCGAAGTTTCGATAGGGCGGTATATTCAACCTGAGTGATATCCCCCGATACCATAAACAAAATTAGATCGACTTTTTTTGCCAGATCGCAAGCCAAAGCTTCCCTAGCTTTCCCTCCCACTTCATCGATCCCTGGAGTATCGATTAATTGAATTTGTCTTCCTGGCTCAGTAGTAATAGTTAAACGCTGTAAATTATCGGGAGTATGGGCAATTTGTTCGGGGGTTACTTCCCAATTAGTAGTATCGATTTCCCGCGTTACACCATGAAGCGCGCCAGTCTGAAAAATATCGCGACCGATCAAAGCATTTAATACTGAAGACTTGCCTCTACCTACCATGCCAAAGGCAGCAATCTGTACCACCGAATGCTCTAGTTTATCCAGCATTTGAGTCAATCGCTCGATTTCTGATTCTAATCCTGTTTGTTCTTGAGCGGTTAAGTCGATATTGCCAATTAAATCTCGTAAAGAATGCTGTGCTTTGCGATAGTTTAACTCTGCAGTAATTGCCTCGAAACTAAAAACAGTTGAGTCTAGTTGTTGCCGATCTTTTTGGGACAATATGAAATGCCTCCATTAATATATAGAAGAAGTAGCTAGAGCTAATTATTTTAACCGCAAGTAGTCGAGTAACGACTGTTTTACCTATGTTGTTCTAAGATAGATTCGCTCCTTACAAGGAAATAAAATTATTTTCCGCGACTTTGGATAATCAACCCAAAGAAAGGTTGCAATTCTTACTATTTATTACTTAAGTTTCAAAGCTAGATTATTTTTATTCCTATGACCACTATCCAACCCAACACCAACACTATTACTATTTTAGTAGTTGACGACCAAAGTCTAATTCGGGAAACCATACAAATATATTTGGAACAAGAAGCAGATTTGAAAGTTATCGGGCATGCAGAAAATGGGCAAGGAGCTTTAGAACAAATTGAGAAGCTCGACCCCGATGTAGTAATCTTAGATTTAGAAATGCCTGGAATGGATGGATTGACCACCATCAAAAATATTCGCGATCGCTTTAATAGTACTAAGATTTTAGTCCTTAGTAGTCATGACGATCGCGAGCGCATCAATACCGCGATCGAAGCCGGTGCAAAAGGGTATTTAACTAAAGGTACTCCCGCTAAAGAGCTAGCCAATGCTGTTAGAAGCGTTAATCAGGGATATTTTCAGCTAGGGCCTGGATTGATGGAGAAATTGATTATTACCATGAGTCACAACGAGGAAAAGGCTTCTCGGAGTTTGGAAGAAAAGTTAATTATTGCTCTCAAAAGATTTAAACAAGATACTAACAAACAGTTATCCAATATAGTTAGAGAAGAATTACAGCAGAATAACGACGAGCTTGGGCATCAACTAGAATTAAAAGTTCATGGATTTAAAAGGAAACACAACGAACTGTACGGTTACGTAAGAAAAGTTGAATTCAAGGTATACATACTGTTGTTACTTCAGGGGTTATTTTTGTTTGGACTGGCTCTATCTTGGGTCATGAGATCGTGAGTCTTTGATTTAGTGCCTGTTATCAACCAATTCCCTCAGAGACAAAATCTTGAACAACAAAGACTTATTCGCCCAATTGGCTTTGGCGCAAATTCCCAAAATCTTAACTTTGCTCGATCGCAATCCTCACAGTCCTACCTATGGTTGTTTTGATCGCACTTTTTGGCAATATAAAGTTATTGATTTTCCTGCAGGGATGTCTCAAGAGTTTGTCTATCCTTTAGCCTTGGCATATCACTGCAACCTCCCTGGCAATATTTTTTATCAACAGCCCATAATCAAACAATGGGTCGAAGCAGGAATCCTGTATGCAGCCAAAAGCAGTCATAGTAATGGTTCTTGTGATGATTATTTTCCTTACGAAAGAGCAGCAGGGGCATCCGCATTTTCTTTGCTTGCTTGTATTGAAAGCTATAGTCTGATGGATCTGCACAACCCTACTATCTTATATTTCTTGCAATTACGGGCAGATTGGCTGGCCAGACATCAAGAAAGCGGGCGTTTGACCAATCATCAGGCTTTGATCGTTCTTTGTTTAGAATTGCTCGGTAATTTGTTACAAAGCGATCGCTGGGAGGAGGCAAAAGAGGAACGTCTGGCGCAAGTTTTAGCTTGGCAAAACCCTGAAGGGTGGTTTATTGAATATGAAGGGTGCGATCCTGGCTACCATACTCTAACGATCTCTTGTTTGGCGCGAGTTTATGAATTAAACAAGAGCGAAAAATTAAAAAAGGCGATCGCGCGAGCTGTGGAGTTAGCAGCCCAATTTGTCCATCCCGATGGTTCTTATGGGGGAGAATATACCAGCCGTAATACCTATAATTTTTTTCCCCATGGTTTTGAATTAGTTGGCAAATGGCTGCCAGAAGCTTTAAATATTAACGATCGCTTTTTACAAGGATTGAGCAACGGTTTGGGTTCTTGTTATAGTGACGATCGCATTATCGGTCATCATACTTGGAATTATCTTTTAGCCTGGCGCGACTTTATTCTTGCCCGTCCGCCCCTGCAGCCCCGTCCCCAAGGACGTTTTTATCTCCAAGAAGGGGGGATATTAATCGATCGCCGTGGTAATACCGAACTCTATCTGGCATTGAATAAAGGCGGGGTTTTTAAACTATTTCGCGACCGCAAGCTAGTTGTTTCTGATACTCAGTTTTCCCTATTAGTACGTCAGGGTAACAAACTCAAAAATGCAGTCGGACATTTGGTCGATAATTATCAGATCGAATTAGAACCAGATCGCATTGCGATCGCGGGGAATTTAGGATGGGCAAAACAAAAACAAATGAACCCCTTCAACTCTATCTTTTTACGCTTAGTAATGTTATCAGTGGGGCGATTTTTTCCTAATTTAATTCGTCGTATCTTACAAAAAATCTTGATTACGGGCAAGCAAACTACACCCTATCAATTTAACCGTCAATTTTCTTGGAAAGGAACTTATTGGCAAGTTAGCGATCTCCTGAAAACCCAATCTTGGGACAATATTGTATCTGCAGATATCGGTTGCGATCGCACTTCGATTTACGTTGTGATGAGTCGCACTTTTCAACCAGGACAATTACAATCTGCTTTAGATCTCAGCGATCGAATTCAAAACCTCCCTCCAGGTTCGTCTTTGAATTTAACCAGGGATTTATAACAGGATTTTTCTTAAAATTTTCCAAAAATCGTAGCAAACCAAACAAACTTAATTATATTAAGAGAAAACATAACTTATCCTTAATATAAATAAATGTTTAGATGGGTGTTATACAAAGGAGATCGACCATGAATGCATCGGAAAGAGCCAGAGGTTTAAATATTGCTACCAAAATCGCCTCTACAGTGACCTTATTTAAGGCGCAGTTTCCCGATGCCAAAGCGGATCTCAAACCCTGGCATAACGACCCCGATACTCGCGAATTAGTCGATCCCGACTCTATTGATATTGGCTTTCATTTTCCTGGCTGGAGTAGACGCTATCAAAGCAACAGCATTTTAGTTCAGATTCGCTTTTATAAAGATCCTAACGAGCAAAAAGAAAAATTTATTGGTGTAGAAACCTGTGGTTTTAGTCACGTCGGTCAAGCCTGGAAATTTTCGACTATCGATAGCTGGGAATGCGTCGGACAACATCAACCAGCAGAAGATGCCGAACAGCAGCTTAAGTTATTTTGTCGCCAGGTATTTGAACTATTCGACTAGTTGTATTCAAAATAAGAATCAAAGCAAATAGGCGGTCGGGATGAAAATATAATATCCATCGCAACCGCCTATCTTATTATGTTTTTCCTATATTTAAGGTCTTTATATTTGCTGACCTCATTTAATATATATATATAATCCCAGGTATTTTTGACATTCTTTCTTTTCGTAATATTTTCTTTATACTTAGCCAGACTAAGAATTGTTGCTTTTTGTTAAATTGCTTCCATTGGCTCTTAAGGATACTCCCAACAGTTGGGAAAGCCAAATTTCCAAGTCGCGTATTGGATGAGAGCGTACTGCAACTAAAGGATCTACCATTGGCTCGACTAAAATAGTAAACATTCCCAAACGGTTTCCTGCCAAAACATCAGTAAATAAACGATCGCCCACCATCGCTACCTTTTCTACAGATAAATTCATTGCTTCTGCTGCTTCTCTGAGTCGGCGACGGGAGGGTTTTTGAGCAGCAAAAATAAAGGGTAAATCTACAGAGCTAGCAATATTACTAATGCGAGTGCGATCGATATTGTTGCTAACTAACCAAATAGGAGTGTTTTGCCCCATCTGGGCGATCCATTGCTGTAATTCTGCAGAGGTTTGCTTTTGTTTGAAAGGTACTAAAGTTTCATCTACATCCAAAATTAACCCCTCAATTTTATATTCTGCGAGCAATTGAGGGGTCAATTTAAAAATAGTATCGCCTAAAATTAAATCTGGTTGCAATAAGCTAATCATAGACATGGTATAAAAATAGGGGCTATCAAATTATTGCCCATAAAAGACAATTTGAGAGATTTTCAACATAATATTGTTTAATTTTTGTATAAAATGCTGCTAAATATTAGTTTAAAGCGATCGAATGGATAATAAAGTCGTGGATTAAGTTCTGTGTACTGCAAATCGCGAAACATAAAGAAAAGATATATTGTTAAAATTAGTAAAGAAACTGAAAATATAAATAAGCTATTAGAACTATGGGTCGTATTGGAGTTTTATTACTCAATTTAGGTGGGCCAGACAAAATAGAAGATGTCCGTCCCTTTTTATACAATTTGTTTTCCGATCCAGAAATCATAAGATTGCCGATCGAAGCATTTCAGAAGCCTTTGGCGTGGCTAATTTCAACATTAAGAGCCAAAAAATCTCAGGAAAACTATTTAGAAATTGGTGGAGGCTCTCCATTAAGAGAAATCACCGAAGCACAAGCATCAGCCCTGGAAAATAAGCTACGAGAGATGGGTCATGATGCCAAAATTTATATTGGAATGCGCTACTGGCATCCTTTTACTGAAGAAGCGATCGACCAGATTAAAAAAGATGGTGTCGATAAAGTAGTTATTTTGCCATTATATCCCCAATTCTCAATTAGTACTAGTGGCTCTAGTTTCCGCGTTTTAGAAGAAATGTGGGCAGCAGATAGCGTTTTAAAGAAAATTGACTACACCTTAATCCCTTCTTGGTACGATCATCCAGGCTACTTGCGATCGATGGCGGACTTAATCGAACAGGAGTTGGATAAGTTCCCTAACCCCGATTCCGCTCATGTTTTCTTTAGTGCCCATGGCGTTCCCGTTAGCTATGTAGAAGAAGCAGGAGATCCCTATCAAAAAGAGATTGAAGAATGCACTCGTTTGATTATGCAGACGCTAGGGAGAGGGAATGATTATACTTTGGCATATCAAAGCAAAGTAGGGCCTGTTGAATGGTTACAACCCTATACCGATGATGCTCTCGAAGAATTGGGCGAAAAAGGAATCAAAGATCTAGCAGTAGTACCCATTAGTTTTGTTTCAGAGCATATTGAAACGCTGCAAGAAATTGACATGGAGTATCGGGAGGTAGCAGAAGAAGCGGGAATCGAAAATTTCCATCGCGTCCCTGCATTAAACGTACATCCTGGCTTTATTGATTCTTTGGCAGATTTGGTTGTTAGCTCAATGGACGATAAGCCTCGTACTTTTGAATCAGTAACTCATCCCAACGAGAACATGAAAATGTATCCCCAAGAAAAATGGCAATGGGGTCTGACAACTGCTGCGGAAGTATGGAATGGTCGCTTGGCAATGATTGGTTTCTTTGGTTTGTTGGTAGAGATTATTAGCGGTAGTGGCCCTCTACACATGGTAGGTATTCTGTAGAAAATTAGCTTTAAGATATTGTGCTAGTTCGAGTTTAATTTAATCACAAAACGATTATAAGAAAATTAGCGATCGCAATTTTGCGTTCTCGTCTACCCTCTGTATATTATCCATATAAGCAAAAAAAAGATTCATTATCCAAGGCGATAGTGAATCTTTCTTGTAGATAAATATATTAAAAATTTAACTAGTTAATTAATTAAGCAGTAGCCAACTCAGGTTGAGAGCGTTTGCTATTGCGAATACCTTCAATTGCTTCTGCATAATCATCTGCTTTGAATACTGCAGACCCAGCAACGATCGCATTTGCCCCAGCTTCTAGTACTTGCCAAGTGTTGTTGGGTTTTAAACCGCCATCAACTTCGATCCAAGGATCTAGTCCTTTTTCATCGCACATTTTACGGAGATCGGCTACTTTGTTTACCATCTCAGCAATAAAGCTTTGACCGCCAAAGCCAGGGTTGACGCTCATGATCAAAATCAAATCACACAAAGGCAAAACGTGTTCGATCAGAGATAGAGGCGTACCAGGATTTAGAACTACACCAGCCTGTTTGCCCAATTCACGGATTTGACCCAAAGTACGGTGTAGGTGAGGAGAAGCATTGTGTTCTGCGTGTACGGAAATAATATCTGCACCAGCTTTGGCAAATTCTTCGACATACTTTTCGGGTTCGACGATCATTAAGTGTACGTCCAAGGGTTTATCTGTGAGAGGACGAACTGCTTTAACAATCATGGGGCCAATTGTAATGTTGGGAACGAATCTACCGTCCATAACATCGATATGAATCCAGTCTGCACCAGCCTTGTCTACAGCTTTGATTTCTTCACCCAAACGGCTAAAATCTGCGGACAAAATTGAAGGGGAAATAACAGTTTTCTTAGTAGTCATATTTATTTCTTTATTTCTCTGTTTTTTTGTATCGAGGATAACAAAAGTTTATCTAGTTAATTAATAAGATATCATGTTTTTAAATTTTGCAAACTTTTGTGGCAATTCTGATTGAATAAAAATGATTAAATTTAACTGTCAAAAGTTATGATTTCAAAGGATAAAAATATTCAGCCAAATCCGTAGTTTAAAAAAAGATATTTAAAATTCAACCTGCCCTAGTCTTTTTTGTAGCATCCTAGGGAAAGCAGCATGGTATTGGGCATTGAGCGGGGAGGGGTGAGGTAAGGGCAATAGAGCGATCGCTTTGGTGTGAGTCGTGCCAGAATCATCCGTAGCAGTCATATTGACAGTTATTATCTTTTCATAGCGATCGCTATCTTTTTGACGAAAAAATTCATCTAGTTCTCCTGTTTTGCCATAGGGAGCAAACCATTTAAAAGCTGGCGTACCCAAGGTGATAAATTGATTGCCTTGCCAATGAAAGACAAATAACTGCTCTAAAAAAGGACGGAATCTTTTTTTTACTTTAACTAAATAAGCTTTATTTCCTGGTGGTTTGTAGGGGACAGTATTTGATAGTAAAACGCGATCGATAGTCGTATCGTCTAAATCTTTTCTGGTGGGTGCTTTTTGTTGATAAATCGAATAGTAAAAACCCTTTCTGACTAATGTTCCCGATGCACCTATTAATGGCTGACGAGCTATGACCTCATCTTTACCCAAATCGCGACCAAAAAAGCACAGAGGGCTTTGCAAATTACCTGCATACAGAATAGGCTTAGTCGGTTCTAAATTAGCAGATTTGTATACGGGTAGGTCTATAGGAAACTCTTCGCGCTCTGCTTCTTGCTGTACCTGCGCGATTAAAGTATCGAGATTGGGCATAATTCAAATGTATTAGTTTTGATTGACTCTAAATTATCTCATCTTTTTGGGTTGTTATAGCAATCGATCGACGCGATCGAGATAGGATATTAATTCGAGCCGAACCAATCACATCGAGAAGCCAGAGGACATTCAGAACACTTGGGATTTTGGGCAGTACAGGTTAATGCTCCAAAGTCTAATAAAGTTAAATTCCAATGTCCAACCTCTCTATCTGGTGCGACTTTATCTGCCGAACCCCACAAAATTTTGCAGCGAGATTTAACTTTTTCTTCTTTAATATTGAAAAATCTTTCCAAAATACGAGCGACATTGGTATCCATTACTGCTGCCGATAGCTCGAATGCCTGAGAAAGTATTGCTCTGGCTGTATATTTACCGATGCCAGGAAGTTTGAGTAATTCTTTTTCAGTTCGCGGTACTTTTCCTTGATATCGATCGGCAACAATTTGGGCTGTTTGAGATAATCTTTCGGCTGCTAAAAAATAGCCCCAAGGGTTTGATTTGCTCTGCTATTTCTTCTACATCGGCAGCGACTAGTAGATCGAGGGTGGGATAGCGGACTAAAAATGATTCGTATATGGGTGCGACGGTATCGGCATCGGTTTTTTGTAAGAAAAATTCGGCGACTAGAATATCATAAGGGTTGGACGTTCTGCGCCAGGGGTAGTCTCTCAAATATTTTTTTGCCCAAGCTAGAAGGCGATCGCGAAACCATTGAATATTTTCTTGGGATTCAATTGTCATATCTCTATCTAGGACAAATATAATAAATATAGCTGTTGCGAGCCAACGTTAGAACACTCATTACTCATTACTCGTTTTCATTTGTCGATCGCCATAAATGTCCTTCGTGTCAATTGATAGATACTAGTATCGATCGACGCGATCGCAGTTTATCGAACCTGCCGATATTCTTTCTCCCGCATTGTTGGTGCGATATGCTGTTAAGATTATTTCACCAGATTCAGTTACTTTAATTCCTCTGGCTGGTTGGATTGTACCTTGGGCTGTTTCTATAGGTGCGGGAATGCTTGAAGTTGGCGTATTTTCGTCATTTGCTCCATTGGCTATGACATTGAGAGAATTCAGAGGTAATGCTGGATCGGGAACAATTCCACCTTTCCCCAAGATATTTAAGCCACCCTTGGCTGATGCTTCTCGATTAGTCTGGCAAGCTTGTTCTGCTGTTTCTCCAGGCTCAACTACATTGGTGGGTAATTGCGTTGCTCCTTGAACGGGATTAAGATCGGGTGCTGAGATAGAAATAGTGCCATCTAAACCACTGACCTGAGAACTGGCATTGACATCGTTTGTTAAATCATTGGGAGTACGTTCTTGTATGCCAAATAAAGATTCAGCATTGATGGTAATGTTTCCCCCTTGTCCTTGTTCTGCGCTGGCTATGATATCGTTCCCATTTCCAGAGAATTGACTAGGAAAAGCAATTATAAAATTCGCATCAATCCTGATATTGCCTCCATTAGCTTCTTTAAATGCTTGAGCATCAATAA
>CAYXWE010000036.1:0-11896 GCA_964468145.1 uncultured Pleurocapsa sp. | reverse complement strand
GAGGTTTGCTTGCTGGGGGTTTGGTCAGTACATTTTTAGAAAAATCCTTAAATATTTTTCGCAGTACTACAGATATAGAAGATGCGATCAAATCTCCATTGTTGGGAGATATTACTTGGAAAAATGCTCCCCAAAAGGTTTCCCACTCTGCTCTTCCTGCCGATCTCAATAATAATAATCCAGAGCCGATTTTCAACTCTTTTAAATCTCTGCACGACAATCTTTTGGATAGCCACAGTCAGCTAAATATAGGTTCGTTGGTTGTTTCCTCTACTGCTCAAAAAAGTGAAGGGACATCAGCAATTGCCTGGAATTTGGCCGAAGCAGCAGCAGCAGCAGGTAGAAAAGTTTTATTGGTAGATATAAACCTATCAGAATCTAAAGTAGATACAAGTCCTCAGATATCTGACGAACTCGGATTGAGCGATCTGCTATCTAGTCAGATAGATTACAATCAAGTTATCAAACCATCCGCTCACAGATCCAATTTTTATCTGCTGTCTGCAGGACAATCACCATCGGAAACTTCTAACATGATGACGTCCAATCAAATGCAAGAGTTGATTGTCAAATTTAATCGAGAATTCGATCTGGTAATCTACGATGCTCCTCCTATCTTAGAAGGCTTAGGAACTAGTTTCTTGGCGACTCAAACCGATGGCATTTTAATTGCGGTAGAGATCGGCAAAACGAAGAAAAGTTCTGTTAATCAGGCATTGAAGAAAATCGAAAACTTCAATATCAAGCTGCTAGGGGTAATTTCTACTCAAGTATCTTAAGAGGCTTTGAAATAAAAAATTATGGAGATGATTGTGAAGTACCAAACCGAGCAAATAGATTGCTTTGCCAGAGAATTCTTAAACCAAAAAAATAATACGCGGTCTCAACAGATAACTCTAGTGGGTGGTGGAGGCAGAATGGGTCGTTTCTTTAATGCCCATCTATCCCAAGCAGGACATCAAGTGAGAATTTTAGGTTCGCAAGATTGGGAACAAGCTCAAGAGTTACTTGCGGGGGCAGATCTAGTCTTAGTTTGCGTCCCCATAGAATACACCACAGACACTATCGACAAACTCAGCACTTATCTCTCCCCAACTACTGCCTTAGCGGATATCACCAGCATCAAAGCTCCTATTGTTCGAGCAATGCTCGATCGCCATATAGGGCCTGTAATGGGTTTACATCCAATGTTCGGCCCAGGATTGGAATCTTTTGCCGATCAAAAAATAGTAGTCTGTCCTGGTCGTCAAGCAGAAGCTTTTGACTGGCTGTTATCCTTAATGAGAAATGATGGCGGAGAACTTATTTATGCTACCCCAGAAGAACACGATCGCCTGATGGCAACGGTACAAGCGGTACGTAACTTTGCTACTTTCGGTTTTGGTGCGTTCTTGGCAGCAGACAAGGTAGAAGTTGGGCGCAGCTTAGATTTTTCTAGTCCCGCCTATCGCCTACAAATTGAAATGGTGCAGCGATTGTTTACTCAGTCTGCACCGATGATTGTCGATATTATTTTGGCTAGTCCTGAAAGTCGGGCTGCGATCGCTCAATTGGGATCTGTTTGTTCTCGGTTAGCAGACTTAGTTCAACAAGAAGATCGATCTGCTTTAATCGCTGAATTTGAATCTGCTAATAGTTTTTTCCAGCAAGCAATGTCTGCCCAGTATGTGACTTCTCCAGACTAGAAATGCTACGCACCCTCTCGCTGGCTTCATCCCTCGCGAGATGAGTCTTACTGCCCCAAGTCTCTTATCTAGATTTATTCTTGAATCTACTCAAATTACTTAGGGCGCGGGGCTTCCCGCACGGAAAGCTAAATCGCCAACGCCAAGAATAAATAAGCTCATAAATCTTTAAAAACAATATGGCGATCGCTATCTATACAAATTAAACCTCTATTTTGAAAATTGCCCAAAATTCTGGTAATAGTTACTCTGGTAGTGCAAATCGCCTCTGCTAAATGTTGATGGGTAAAACGTACCTGCAAGCGTATATCGTCCCCTGCAGCTTGACCAATCTCTTGCTTGAGCATCAATAACAACGATTTTAAACGATGCTCGACTTTTCTAATTCCCACGATCGATAATAATTGTTCGGATTTTAGCAGGCGATCGCTATATTGAGCCAAAAACTGTCTGGCTAATGATGGATATCGCATTATATCCGTTGCATAATAACGTCTGGCATAAACAGTACCCAACGCTACCGCACGATAAGAACTGCATTCCTCCTCAAAACAATGACCGAAAATGCCATTTGCGCTCACCCATCCAACGATTATTTCGCTACCGTCGTGTTTCATTCTGCTTAACTGTACTACGCCTCGATAAACTTGCCAGATCTCCGAATCTAAAACTGTTATGCGGTCTCCCTTTTCGTATTGTTTTAAGGATACTTCTCTTTCTTTTTCGGTTAATTTGAAATGAAAGTTTGTTCCCTGACTCAGTAGCATAATTTTATTAAGTTATTTAAGGATGCGAGGGTAATAACCCTAAGTTTAAATAACTAAAGTAAACAGAATGTCAGGAACTGGTTAAGCTTTGAATATGTTTCGGGACTCGAAATATCTTCTACCTCCAATTAACCAAGCCATCAGGTGGGATCGCAGAGTTCTAATAAAATATGACACGCCTTGGACAGTCTTTCTAATAACGCGGTGAAGGCAATTTTTAATATAAACACTCGTTACCCCCTGAGATGCAGGTCTAGCTTATGATTTATAAGTTAAGGTTATTTTCAAAGGGCTTTAAATCGCGATTTACGGTAGTTTAAATTCTTATATATCTAATAGTTACAATAGCTTAAAAGCTTAAATCGCTGTTTCTCCTATCTCTTCAGTTCTAATTCTGATCGCCTGATTAGCATCAGAAACAAAGATCTTACCATCACCAATTTCACCCGTTCGTCCCCCCAAAGATATTTGTTGTACTGCTAAATCCGCCATCTCATCCTCAACAATGGCTTCGATTTTGATTTTGGTGGTGAAGTCTACACGATACTCTGCGCCTCGATAACGAGTCATTGCACCCTTTCTATGTCCGTAGCTTTTAACTTCTGAAATGGTCATGCCAATAACACCTGCAGCGATCAGACTCAATTTGACATCATCTAGCTTGTGGGAATGAATAATTGCTTCTATTCTTTTCACTCAATTTTCCTCAATGTTCCTCTATCTATTAAACATTGAGAATGTTCCTCTGTGACAATACGGTTATTTCTAACAAACTTTGCCAACAATATTAGACCTACGCGTAAAAATAATTTCAGGTACATTTATTCAATAGTTTTTTGTCATTAGTCATTTGTTAAAAACTTATAACGACTCAGGATTTATGCAAGAGGTTTATTGTCTAAATTGCGTATTTTCACTCTAAGTCAATTTTAAATTTTATTATTGTAGCAAGCTGTGTTATCGATGTCATTGACGAGGAACAATTGTTTGTAGTATTTACGATCGCAACTAATTGATATGTAAAGAATTTATAAATAATAAAGTCAAATAAATCAAGGACAAGTAAAGCGATTAATCCCGTAGAGATTGAGATGTTTTATCATTTGCTCAAATATTAAATATCGATATATCTATCGAGTCCGCGACTGCCTTTTTAGATATTTTGAACAAAATTTTTAAAAAGCTTATTTGAATATCGAATTCTTATTTTATTCATGTCTTTAGAATTAATTAACCGAGTACTAGAACTAACTAATGAAGAACGATCCAAAGCTGGTTTAGATCCTTTACAATTAAACGATAAATTAGCTAATGCTGCTGACGATCATAGCGATAGTATGGCGCAAAATGACTTTTTTAGTCATACGGGGGCAGATGGTTCGAGCCTTGAAGATCGGGTTCAAAGTAACGGTTATCAGTACTCTGCTGTAGGAGAAAACATTGCTGCAGGACAAAATACTGCTAAAAATGTAGTTCAATCCTGGATGGATAGTCCCGGACACCGCGCTAATATTCTTAACGAGAACTATACAGAAATTGGCATTGGTTATGAGTTTTTAGAAAACGATACTGGTTCGGTTAATTATAATCACTATTGGACTCAAGTTTTTGGAACTTCTTTAAATAATAATAGCGATCGAGAAGCTGATATTGAAGAAGTACCTGTTTTTGAAGTTCAAGAAGAAGCAAGCGATAATACTTCTACTTTTGGAGTAGAGGTAGAGACAGTTGATTTAGTTGATGACGAAAATAGTTTTGTTGAAGAGATAGAAGATAATAATGAAACTAATTCAGATAATTTATATTTGGATAATACTGTGCCAGAGGTAACAGTAGAAAGAGTAGAAAACGAGCCAACTCCTGAAAATAATTTTGACTCAGAAAACCCAGATTTTGAAATAGAAACGGAAGTAGATCTGGTTGCGAAATTAGACAGCCCCGTTGAAGGTAATAGTCAGAACGATCCTAGTGAAGTTGAATTAGATGATTTTGGCGGTGAAAGCACCGAAATAGAAGACTCTCTAGAAACATCAACTTGGGAATTGGATAACTCTGCAACCCTAGAGGATACTAACGTAGATTATGTAACTGGAAATTCTGGTGATTCTACCTTGACTGGCGGTAGCGATTTCGATTTTGCTAATGTTGACGAATCGATTCAAATTAGTGATAGCAGCAGTCTACAATTTTACGATTTACTGGCTAATTCTTGGTTAGGTAGTTGGATTGAAAATCTTAATAATACCTACGAAGAAATTGGAGGATCTGATACAGACTATACAAATATTGACGGTCAACAAGATCCTATCCAGGAAGATCGGCTTAGTGATTTTTAATCGGGATTTAAACTATTAGAAGTAAATTCTGATTTAAACCATTGCAATACTTTTTCGTATTAATCCATAACAACCGATAAAAGTAACTACAGGTTTGATCGCAAATAATAATTATTCTTATTTGTAATCGAACCCGATCGCTTTTATGAAGTAAACAAAGCAAAGAACAATATAGTGCAGAAGCCAACGATGTGATGTAATAAATATAGTAGTTGCGATCGCCGACATGAAAAGTAATTCTCAACAGTTGTTGATTAATGATTTGCTAGGTAATGAAGATTTAAAAGTTGATTGGGAATCTATCTTATCTCAACCTGAAACAGCAAAATGGTACATACCCCAACAACTTAGTCGGAAAATACTTAAAGGTTTTCTTCGTTATCATAATGGCGATGTTGAAAAAATTATCTGTTTTTTTGCTTTAAATCCACAAGAACAAATTGAAATATTACCAACCTTAGACAAAGAAACAAAATTCGATTTCTACGATGGCGATTGGATAACCGATAAATCTTTATCAGTATTAGTCAATCAATATATGGATATGATTAATTCCTTATCTACAAAGTTGCTGTTTTTAGATTTAGAAGAAAAGCTAATAATTTTAAATACTGCAATATGGGATATTTATAGTTGGATCGATACTCAAGATTGGGATAATCAAGATTTCTGGGAAAAAGAAAGTTTATTACAACCAGAATGGCAATTTATTAGAATATTATCTCGATTTATCAAACAATACCTGCAAATTGAAATTACAGTAACCCAAGCCTGTTTGGAAAAAATACTAATTAGTTGCTTACATCCATAAAGCGATCGCCGTACTTGCCTTTATATTAATCCGCAGCAACCAAGCAAAATAACTACAGGTTCGATTACAAATAGAAATATTTCTCATTTGCGCTCGAAGCCGATCGCTTTTTATCAATTAAACTAAACAATAAACTACCTAAATAACGATGGCGAACAATATGATGGTTATCTTTCCTGATCGGGAAGAAGACACGTGGGTTTTTGACGATCGCGCTGCAGAATTAATTAAAGAACCTTTTGTCTGTGGAATCCCTGAAATGATAGATATTATGGTGCAAAATATTCCCGATGCGGATCGAGGATTCAAAATGCTTTTTTCCCAAAATCCTTTTCCTGGCTATCAAGTAGAATTAATTTATCTCAGGGAAGAGTATGGCGGTAATTGGTATAAATGGGAGTCGCCAAATTTGGAAGGCTGGCTTTGTCCTGCTATGTTTAAATATTTTATAGATACTCCTAGTAATATTTATTGTAAAGCAGAAGCAAAATAGTTATTTTGATTTGTTTTTTGTTGGTTAAATGCAGAAGATAGTTATTCTTAACAGTAGTGATGGAGCGTGGGTTTTTCAAGAGTTAGCCGAAAGTTTAGCGAATATTTTAAAAATTGAAATTGACAATATTCCTAGAGATTTTAATTACGTTCTTAATTGGAATGAAGCAAATATAAAAGAAATAGAACACAAAATGTTTATTCCTTGGTCGGGAATAAACATTGCTAGCGATAAAAGACTTTTAGCCGATATTTTTCTCAAACATAAAATTGCCATTCCAGAAACTTACTTAATTAATACCTATGAAGAAGTATTGAAATTTATTGAAAGTTACACCGAACAATGGTGTCTCAAATATCCTATAGGTTGCGGTGCATCGGGACACAAAATAATCAACAATAGATTAGATATTCCTCAAAAGTGGTTAAAACCCTATGTAGTTCAAAAATTCATTAAACTCAAAAAAATCCAAGTGTTTCGTCTGTATTGTGCGGGAAAAATATTATTCGGCTGGAATCGACGTAAATTTACTTCCCCAGATAATTCTAATCCTTGGGTTGCTCATGCTAATGGTGCAGTATATGAAGTATTAGGACAGCCCCCAGAAGAAGTAAAAAAATTAGCCACTCTAGCTTTAAAAGCGACTCATTTATACGATTCCTTTGGTTGTGTAGATTTACTACAAGATAATGATGGTAATTGGCTAGTTTTGGAAGTAGGTACGGATGGTATTTTCAATCATGTCGATCGCAACATTGGTAATCTAGATTTAGAAATAGAAATAAATCAAAGAATTGCCACGGCATTTTGGCAAAGAGTGACAAGTAAATTTAGATAGAGTAATAAGTAATAAATAATGAGTAATAAGTAACGTGAGTTCGGCTTAAGAGACTAAATCAAAAATTTTACAATCTCTTCTCTCAGGATAAGTAAGCCAAAACGCCTAGCAGATTTACCTCTCCGTGTTCTCCTTTTCTCCGTGGTTTTTTTAAAATAATTTAACTACAGGGGACTTAAAATAAAATCCCCCGTAGTTAAATTAGTTTTTAAATTTATAATCTACAAAATTATTCAATACTAATAGAAGTAGGCGCAGAACTGCTTCCAGTGGGAGGGATACTAGAACCCATGCGGAAATCTAGATACAGGCGATCGCGCCAGGCGAAAAATGGTTCAAAGGTGATATTATCAGCTAATCCTGGGATACCTTTACCTTTCAAAGCATCGGGAATATCTAAATATGTACCTGCAGGGAATTTGAGGAGAATACTCAATCCTGCCACTGCCAAGTCTGCCAAAGTAGGGGTATCTCCCGTCAAGTAAGGCTGATTTTGCAGAATCAAACACAAGGCTTCCAAATCTTGAGTCAAGCATTTTTTAGCTTCTTTGACAGCATCTCCGCCAAAACCAACCCCCGTACCCAAAGCATCTAACAATTCTCCTGGTATCGCGCCTACAGCGGTTTTAACTATGTCGGGAGTATTGGCTGGTAAAACCGAAGTACGAAAGTTTTGATTTTGATTTAAGCCACCAATAAAGGCTTTGCGCCCGTGCAAACCAATAGAAGCATCCGCCCATTCTTCTATAAGCAAACACTGTCCTTTTGCTAAAGGATCGCTAGGTATGATAGGACGTTCGGGATATTTACGTTCCAGGTATAAAGCAATTTCTGTAGAATCAGAAACGTAAGTGCTACCATCTTTGAGTACTGGTACTTGACGGCTACCAGATTTTTGCATTAGCTCGATTTGTCCTACCCCAGGAGTGACTTCAATCTTGCGGTATTCTAACTGTTTGTAATCTAGGATGAGGCGAACCTTTTCTGAGTATTGAGATAATTCAAATTGATATAGTTCTAGCATTCAGACTCCTTACTATCCGATCGACTCGATAATTAAATTGATTAATTAACAATCGTTAATTTAGCTTGTTTAAACCATTGATTGCATCAGTCTCCAGTCTAGATATCCAAATCGCGATTGCAATTTAATCCCCCAAATATCTTTATAAAAGTGCTGCTGAGTGATGTGATGCACTGATGTATTTGTTAGGGTGGGGGAAATATTAAGGGGAAAAGGTTCGAGGATGAAGAAAGTAGTCACCTATTTAATTTTAAGTGCGATCGCTTTTTTGATGTTGTTTCCTTTGTTTTGGTTAATAGGAACTTCTTTTAAGTCCCCTACCGAAGATATCTTTACCTTTCCGCCCCAGATATTACCCTCTCAGCCTACCTTCGCTAACTTCCTTACGGTTTGGGATGCCGAACCTTTTGGACTCTATCTATACAATAGTGCGATCGTTGCTGCCTTAACTGTAGGCTTAAATTTATTGTTTTGTTCCTTGGCTGCTTATCCTCTAGCACGTCTAAATTTTAGGGGGCGAGAATTTATCTTCGCTTTGGTTTTAGCCACAATTATGATTCCCTTTCAAATTGTCATGATTCCGCTATATATTTTGGCAGTAAATTTGGGACTGCGAAACACTTACCTGGGGATTATCTTGCCCAATTTAGCTTCAGCCTTTGGTATTTTCTTATTAAGACAAGCTTTAAAAGCTGTACCCCTAGAGTTAGAAGAAGCTGCACGAATCGATGGATGCTCCGAACTCGGTATCTGGTGGAATATTATGATACCAGCGATCCGCCCTGCCTTATTTACTCTGGCTATTTTTGTCTTTATTGGCTCTTGGAGCGATTTCTTATGGCCTTTAATCGTTTTAGACGACCCCAATTACTATACCCTACCTATAGCAGTAGCTAACTTAGCAGGGTCTTTTTCTTTGGACTGGAGACTAGTAGCAGCAGGATCGGTAATTTCGATCGCGCCAATCCTCATTTTATTTCTTTTGTTGCAAAAGTATATTGTCCCCACCGATGTTGGCAGCGGGGTAAAAGGTTGAGGTTAGGGCGCGATCGCCTTTGTATATAAGAAATTTTAAATTTTATTCTGGGGAGGCTCTAACTTTTGATTCAAAACCAATTTCGCGATGAGTTCCATTGCAAAAAGGTTGATTGGTAGAAGCACCACAACGACATAAAGCGATCGCTTTACCCTCTGCTGCAATTTCCTTTCCTTCTGCATCGACGATTGATATGTCGCCCCGAACTAAAAATGGGCCATCATCTTTTACGGTAATAGTCACATCAGACATAATTTTCTCTTCACCTAACAATATTCACACTCCAAGATATACAAGCGATCGCCTTATCAAATCTATCTTGGGATTTAGATTTGTCTATCAAAATCTTCAGATCGCTTTAAAAATTAGTAAAAAATTCGTAGTCGAATAATCGGTGTATCGAAAGATCGCGATCGCTTACAAAATATTGTCGATCTTACAAGTTAGTAGAACCGAGTTCGATCTTTTTTTATTCTTATGAATGACTATGACCATCTTTTTTCTTTACTGACAGTTTTTATATCCGTCCAGACGGTCAGAGAACTATATCAAAAAAAGCAGCAATTTGGGGACAATAAAATAACTTTAGCAGATCGCGATTTAGCTACTCGCGTCGCCCTATTTATTTTAGTTCCTTTAGGAGTTTTACTTCACGAGATTGGTCATAGTTTGGGAACTTGGCAGGTGGGAGGGAAAGTAGAAACTTTCCGCTGGTTTTTCTTTTCTGGCTATATCATTCCGTCGGGGGATTTCAGCCTGGGAGAAGATTGGTGGATTTCTTTTGCAGGTAATTTAGTGTCTATTTTGTTAGCTATCTTGCCCATTCCTTTTATCTTTTCAGTTCAAAAGCGTATTGTAGGAGAAATACTTTATAAGTTTGTTGCCATTCAGACGATTTATTGCTTGGTTTGGTATCCCTTATATTCTGCTTTTAACAAACACGGAGATTGGTTCGTAATTTATCATCCAATTTTTAAGCCTTTTATTTATTATTTATTAATCGCTCATCTAGCATTGCTCTGGTGGTTGTGGCAACTATATCAAAGTCCCCGAATGTTGCAGTGGAGACTAGCCCGTCACCCTAACGATCTAGATCGTTGGCAACAGCTAAAAATAGAGTCGGGCAATCGACCTAACGATCTACAAACGAATAACTCTTTATCGAGTACTAAGTTCTGCTTCCTACCAAGTTGGAAAACACGAGTCAGCTTTAAAATATGTCAATCTTGGACTGGATATAGCACCACAAAACTATATGCTCTTATACCATCGGGCTAATATTTACTATCTACTGCAAAAAAAGCAACCCGCGATCGCCGATATAGAATCTGCTTTAGCCCAGACTGACAATGAAGATATACGAGAATTACTTTCGCAATTGCGCCAAAAATGTTTGATGCTCGAATAAAGTCCTCAAATACTATTCGATCCCAGCAACAGATGGGAAAAATCTCCGAGTTGGGATACAATACAAACGCTTTAGAAGGATATTAAAGGCATTATGGGGAATACATTCGGTCAGATATTTCGTATTACCACTTACGGTGAATCACATGGTGGAGGTGTCGGGGTAGTCATTGACGGTTGTCCCCCGCAGCTAGAAATTAGCGAATCAGAAATCCAGGTAGATTTAGACCGCAGACGACCGGGACAGAGTAAAATTACGACACCTAGGAAGGAAAGCGATACCTGCGAAATCATGTCGGGGGTTTTTGAAGGTAAAACTTTGGGAACGCCAATTTCGATTTTAGTTAGAAATAAAGACGCGCGATCGCAAGACTATAATGAGATGGCGGTTAAATATCGTCCGTCCCATGCTGATGCTACCTATGATGCTAAGTATGGTATTCGTAACTATAAAGGTGGGGGACGTTCTTCAGCGCGAGAAACTATTGGTAGAGTGGCAGCAGGTGCGATCGCCAAAAAGATTTTACATTCCTTTTCTGGGGTAGAAATTGTCGGCTACGTCAAAAGTATTAAAGATATCACTGCAGAAGTAGATCCTAGTACTGTTACCTTAGAACAGGTAGAAAGTAATATTGTGCGCTGTCCCAACTCTGAATGTGCGGAAACTATGATCGAGCGCATCGATTTGGCTAGAAGAGATAAAGATTCTTTGGGTGGGGTAGTAGAATGCGTAGCGCGAAATGTCCCCAGAGGTTTGGGCGATCCTGTATTTGACAAATTAGAGGCAGATTTAGCCAAAGGGGTGATGTCTCTTCCTGCAACCAAAGGCTTTGAGATTGGTTCTGGTTTTTCGGGGACGATGATGACTGGTAGCGAACACAATGATGAATTTTATATCGACGACAATGGCGAAACCAGAACTGTTTCTAATCAATCGGGAGGGGTTCAAGGGGGTATTTCTAATGGAGAAAATATAGTAATTCGCGTGGCATTTAAACCCACTGCTACCATCGGCAAAGAACAAAAAACTGTGACCAAGGGAGGAGAAGAAACCCTCCTGGCTGCCAAGGGCAGACACGATCCTTGCGTCTTACCTAGAGCAGTACCTATGGTAGAAGCAATGGTGGCTTTAGTACTATGCGATCGCCTTCTATACAACAATGCACAATGTCAGACATTAAATTACTCGTCAACTAGAGACTAGTCTTTCGATCGAGCAAGGCGATCGCAATTAAATACCAATTTACGAGCGATCGCGTAATCTATATTCCTTTGGCTTTTTAAAATTTTGTCCTGATTTTACTCTAGATCGTGGTTTGGGCAACGATACTCTAACGGGCAATGGTAACAATAGGTTTGTACTACGAGCGGGAGACGGCGCAGATGTTATTACAGACTACGTCATCGGAAGCGATCGCCTGTTATTAGCGAATGGTTTAACCGCAGACGAACTTACCTTTAGTGGTAGCGATATTTTACGTGGGGATGAAACATTAGCT
>CAYXWE010000035.1:0-11899 GCA_964468145.1 uncultured Pleurocapsa sp. | reverse complement strand
GATTATTCCTTTAAATATCAATAATGGATTTAGAATCTATCATCAGCAAAATGCTGGAGTCAATGCCAAATTATTCAGTCAAAAAGAGACAATCGAGCAATATAAAAAACAATTGAAAGATGCTGCCTCTAACCAAGAAATAAGTAAAATATTGCAGAAGCAAGCCAGACAAAAAATCAGTATTCCCTCTTCAGTAAATACTCAGAAACTTAAAAACGATATTTTAGCCAATCTCCAAAAAAAACAAGATACTATTGATAGTCAAACCAAATCATTTAGAACTCAAAAAAGAGCTTTAATTTTAAAACAGTGTCTCAGATGGAATTTGGGGGCATTAATATCCTCTATTCTTTTCTTTTTAATTTGGAAAAGTACTGGTTGGACGAGAATTATGACAGAAATAGATTGATATCGGTGAAAATAACTAAACATATTTATTCAGAAAACAGTAAAACTACTGAAGCATAAGTAAAAAAAAGAATTTAAGATAAATACTCAGAATAAATGAATTTCTACTATCGGTATTTTTAACCTTAAACCTTAACTATGGTTCTGTAAAAATTACTTTTAGATAAGGATATTTACAGATAAAAATAAATATGAGTAATGAAATAATTAGATCTCAATCAGTTGACTTAAGTGCTTTAAATACTCAAGAAACGGGTTTTTCCTTAGCGGAATTTAAACAGATCGTATATCGTCAGTGGAAACCTGCATTAGCTGTAGGCATAACTGCTTTTACGGGAATATTTTTATTTATTGCCCTCAAAACTCCTGAATATCTTTCAGAGACTTTGATTCTGCTGGAAAACCCTCAAAACCAGCAATCTGCCAACGTAGCTCCCAACCAATCTACCGCTAGCAGATACTACTCCATGACGGATCTTTCCACAGAGATTTTTATTCTTCGTAGTAACTCGATGGTAGGAAAGGCGATGAAACAATTAAAAGATCGCTATCCAGAAATTTCCGTAGGTGAAGTAGTAAGTAACCTCTCGATTTATCAGGCAGCCAATAACAAAATTCCTACAGATGTGTTGGTGGTATCCTATACCGATACCGATCCTGAAAAAGCAAAAACAGTCTTAGATACCCTGAGCAAGACTTATATAGAATATAGTTTAGAAAAGCAGCGACTACAGGCAAGCAACGCCATTGAATTCATTGATAGTCAGCTACCCGATGCCCAACTAGAATTAGACGAAGCTGCCAAAGAGGTGCGCGACTTTCGGCAAATACATAAGCTAGTAGATCCTGAAGTATCGGCGATGACGGCGGGACAGACAAAACAGGATATTGCCCTCAAAATTCAACAAACCGAAATTGCGGTCGATCTCAATCGCAAACAAAGACAAGAACTAGAACATAAGTTAAAAGAATTGGGACAAGACTCCGAAACCATGTTGGCATCTTCTGTGCTGGGACAAGATGGAGTTTATCAAGATCTGGCAGGTAAATTAAAAGATGTTGAAACTCAATATAACTTGGGTACAGTTGATTTTCATGAAAACTACCACATCATGAGTAATCTCCAAGAGAAACGACAAGAACTAAAAAAACTGCTTCAAGAAAGAGCCGAACAAGTTCTCGGTAAATCTATTTCTCCTCAAATTCTCGATAGAATAGTTCTTAGAACCCCCACCCCCACCTATACAGATGCTCAACCATCGGCAGATACAGCTACAGCTAGCCCATCAACCACCGAATCAACTGGCACATCCAATAGTAACTCTGCTAACAACTCTGGCAATTCTTTCCCAGGTAACATAGCTACAGATTCTGGAACAAAAGTTTCTACTGAAGGTTCTACTTTAGGTACTCTAGCTGCTCGTAAACTACAGTTAGAAAATGAAGCTGCAACTCTGCAAAGTCAATTGACAAGTCTGCGTCGAGAAAAAGCCCAGGCAGATCGAGATTTTGTCAGTATTCCTGGGTTGCAACAAACCTTTACCGAACTACAACGCCAAGTAGAGCTTAAATCCGAAGCCTATAACTATCTGCTGAAAAGGCGACAGGAACTAAAAATATCCGAAGCCGAAGAAACCGCACCGTGGCGCATACTCAATGCACCCTTCTTACCAGGCAAACCTGTTTCACCTGATATTCAGCAAGGATTGGTTCAGGCTTTAGTCGCAGGAGGGTTTTTAGGAGTTGCTACTGCATTCATCTTACAAAAACTAGACCAAAGCGTAAAACAGGTAGAAGAAATCAAGCAGATTACTCACCTACCTTTGTTGGGGGTGATTCCTAGAGTAGCCGAGCCTAGGATTGATGCTAATATCCACACTACTAGAAGGTCATATTCTTACTATTCTTCTTTTACCGAGGGATTTCGCTCTTTAGCCATGAATATGCGCTATCTAATCTCTGATGAAGGACAGGTTAAAACCATCGCCATTACTTCTTCTACTTCTGCAGAGGGTAAATCGACTATTTCTTACAATTTAGGCATTGTGCTAGCAGAGTTGGAATTAAAAGTATTAGTAATCGATGGAGATTTACGTAAACCGAAAATACACAAACTAGCAGGGATTGATAATGAAGGGGGTTTGAGCGAAGTAATTACCACAGATAATCCCTGGACAGATTATTTGCATTCAGAAATGGTGGATAACTTAGATTTGATTACCGCTGGTGCAACTTCTCCCAATCCCATCGCTTTATTAAACTCGGAAAAGATGAAACAGTTAATGCAAGTGTGGAAAGCGGAATACGATTACGTGATTATCGATACTCCCCCCATTGGGGTGATTTCTGATGCCAAAAGTTTGGCTCAAGAAGTAGACTCGATCTTATTTATCTCTGGTATTCAACGAGCAAGTCGTAAATCTCTGACTAATGCTTTGGATGTTTTGCATCAGAGTCAGTGTCATATTGCAGGGGTAGTCGCCAATATGGTCGATCCTGAATTTGATTACTATGCTTATTCTTACTATGACTCTTATTACAACCAATCTCGTTCTGGGGGAGATAGTTCTAATGATGATTCTCAAAATGGAAGAAGGGGACTCCTGCAACAGTTCCGTCGCCGTTAATCTTTATATTCATTAAATATATATCTGCATTGATTATGGTTAGTAGTCCTCCCGAATTAATTATTAGATCTGGTCGTACAGAACGTCTATATTGGCGAGATTTGTGGCGATATCGCGAGTTATTTTATTTCTTAGCTTGGCGAGATATTTTAGTCCGCTACAAACAAACAGTCATAGGTATGGCTTGGGCATTGATTCGACCATTTCTGACGATGATTGTGTTTAGCGTAGTATTCGGCAAAATTGCCAATTTACCCACAGAAGGAGATGCACCCTATCCAATACTCGTGTTTGCAGCTATGCTTCCTTGGCAGTTTTTTGCTAATTCTTTAGCTGAATGCAGTGGTAGCTTGATTGGTAATGCCAATCTAATCTCTAAAGTTTATTTCCCTCGGCTGATTGTTCCTACCAGTGCAGTAGTAGTTAGCTTTGTAGATTTTATGATTTCAGGAATAATTTTACTGGGGCTAATGGCTTGGTATGACTTTGTCCCTAGCTGGCGGGTTATTACTTTACCTTTGTTTATAGCCGTTGCTTTTGCTGCATCCATGGGTGCGGGGCTGTGGCTGGCATCTTTAAATGTGCAATACCGAGACTTTCGCTATATTGTTCCCTTTATCGTGCAGTTTGGTTTGTATATATCTCCTGTTGGTTTTAGCAGCAATGTTGTACCCCAGCAATGGCGATTCTTATATTCTTTGAACCCAATGGTAGGGGTAATTGATGGTTTTCGCTGGGCAATTCTCGGTGGAGAGTCTAATCTATATTTACCAGGATTTTTGCTTTCCCTCGCACTAGTAATCGCCTTTTTCTTTAGTGGTATTTGGTATTTCCGTAAAATGGAACGCACCTTTGCGGATGTAATTTAGATTGAGTTTTGATTGAAGAACTTTATTATTTCTGTCATTAGTTATTCGTCATTCGTCATTCGTCATTAGTTATTAGTTATTACAATAATGTCTGAACCAGTTATAAGAGTTGAAAATCTCGGTAAAAAATATGTTATCGGGCATCAAAAAACAGAGAAGTATACTGCCCTGCGAGATGTTATTAGTAATACGGTTAGGTCAGTTCTAAAACCTAATAGTAGTATTAATAATAACCGAGAAGAGTTTTGGGCATTAAAAGACATTAACTTTGAAATTAATCAAGGGGATAGAGTTGGTATTATCGGTCGCAATGGCGCGGGTAAATCCACCTTATTAAAAGTACTCAGTCGCATTACAGAACCGACTAGAGGTCAGATTAAAATTAAGGGCAGAGTAGCATCTTTATTGGAAGTGGGTACGGGTTTTCATCCCGAACTAAGTGGTAGAGAAAATATTTTTCTTAATGGTGCTATTTTGGGTATGAGCAAACAAGAAATCAAAAAAAAGTTTGATGAAATTGTTGCTTTTGCTGAGGTAGAAAAGTTTCTCGATACGCCAGTTAAAAGATATTCTTCGGGGATGTATGTCAGACTTGCTTTTGCTGTAGCAGCCCATTTAGAACCCGAAATTTTGGTAGTAGATGAAGTGTTAGCAGTAGGGGATGTTAAGTTTCAAAAAAAATGCCTTGGAAAAATGGAAGATGTAGGAAAAGAAGGAAGAACAGTTTTATTTGTTAGTCATCAAATGGCAGCAATTGAAAAACTTTGTTCGCGGGTAATTGTTCTTAACCGCGGACAAGCAGGTTG
This sequence comes from uncultured Pleurocapsa sp., assembly GCA_964468145.1. Lineage (GTDB taxonomy): Bacteria > Cyanobacteriota > Cyanobacteriia > Cyanobacteriales > Xenococcaceae > Waterburya. The sequence continues at coordinate 7,189 of CAYXWE010000035.1, read as the reverse complement.
CGACAGCGATACTAAAACGAGCATCAACTATTATCTACAAGATTTAGAAAATAGAGTAGACAATGGTAGCATAGTCAATATTCCTAGAACTGGCACTGGGGAATTACAAATTACTGGTTTTTCTGTAGAAAATTGTCAGGGAGAAAAATTAGGTTCTGTAGCCTGTGGTGAAACTGTAATTTTAGTTTTTGATTATCAAATTAATCTTGCTAAAACCATCAAAGATATTAGTATTGGCTTTTCTATTCATAACTCTTTAGGAGATACAATTTCCATTTTCTATAGTGATTATGTAAACCAAACCTTTTCTTCTAAACTATCAACAGGAAGTTTCAAGTGCAAAATAGAAGACTTTCCTTATTCTATGGGCAGATATTTTATCGGAGTGAGAGTAATTGCCAATGGTATAGAAATAGATTGGCCCAGAGATTTTGTTGGATATATTGATGTGGAAGCAGGAGATTTTTATGGTACGGGAAGCAACTATCACAACGGTATAGGGCGAGTTTTAATTAGAGGAGATTGGGAATTAGTATCTAAAGAGAAGGTAGCAATATGAATATATCTAATTTAAACACGATTGAGCAGAAAGTAAGAGGATTACAAAGAAGACTAGCTCGTGGAATGCAAGTTGTTTTTAACCCTCAAAAAGTATATTTATATTCTAAGAATATTTATTCATATCATAATCTTTCCTATTCTCACGAAGGTGAAGATATGATTTTAGCTAAATTTTTTTCCAACAAATCTTCTGGATTTTATATTGATATAGGCGCACATCATCCTCAACGGTTTTCAAATACTTATTATTTTTACTTAAGAGGTTGGAGGGGGATAAATATTGATGCGATGCCGAATAGCATGAATATTTTCAAGGCGATTAGACCTGAAGATATAAATATAGAAACTCCAATTTCAGAGCGACCAGAAACTCTTACTTATTATGAGTTCAATGAACCAGCCTTAAATAGTTTTTGTCCTACGATATCTCAATCAAGAAATGGTTTGAAAAATTACAAGATTATCTCAACTAAGAAATTACAAACTAAAACTCTTACTGAAATATTAAATAACTATTTTCCTAATAATTGTCAAGAAATTGATTTTATGACTATTGATGTGGAAGGTTTTGACTTACAGGTATTAAAGTCAAATGACTGGAATAAATATCGTCCCAAAATGGTCTTAGTAGAAGATCTCAAAAGAGCTTCCTTTTACAAAGATAAAAAATCAGAACTTGATGAGTATATGGCAAAGTGCAATTATGAATTATATGCAAAATCAGTTAATACTGTCTTTTATCAAAGGAATGATTGACCAAATGAAATAAATTATTGAAAAGGTGAGGCTATTAAATATGATGTTCAAGACAAAAAACTATCTCAAAAAAGCTGTACCTAATACAATATTAGAGACATTACGGGAAAGACGAGCTATATCAAGAGAAGAAAAAATGATTCAAAAAAGTCTTAATTCAGCAAATTCTCTTGTTCAGAATAAATCTAATTGTAATATTTTAAAGTTAGAAATAGGAGCAGGTAGAAAAAAAGGAACTAATGGCTGGATTACAATTGATATGAATACTGAGTGCGATATGTACTGGAATCTTTTAAATCCTTTACCTTTCCCTGAAAATACTGCCGATGTCATTTATTCATCTCATGTTATGGAGCATTTTTACTATGATGAGTTAATAGCTTTATTGAATAATTGTTATAAAACATTAAAACCAAATGGGATTTTTAGTGCCTGTGTTCCAGATGCAAGTATTTATATTAATGCTTATGTTAATTCTCAGGAATTAGATCCTCAAAAATATTGTAGATATTCTCCAGCTTTCAATTACTTTTCCAAAATTGACTTGATAAATTATATAGCCTACATGGATGGTCATCATAAATATATGTTTGATTCTGAAAATTTAGTAAAAATGCTGGAAAAAGTAGGTTTCAGTAATGTGCAATTACGCCAATTCGACTCAAAAATAGATAAATTAGAAAGAGATTATCAGTCTATATATGTTAAGGCAATTAAATAATCATTTAAATTATTCATCTCGATATATGTAATGAAGTGAAGATTTAAAGTTTACCATGACCTGTAAAACTCCAGTTATATTTTTGATTTTTCGTCGTCCAGATTTGACTGCACGTGTTTTTGAAGTAATTCGACAAGCACAACCAACTAAGCTATTAATAATTGCTGATGGTTCTCGAAATGAAATAGAGGAAAAATTGTGTCAACAAGCTCGTAAAGTAACCGAACAAGTAGATTGGAATTGCGAAGTGTTGACTCATTATTCTGAAACCAATTTGGGTTGTAAACAACGAGTTATTAGCGGACTTGATTGGGCTTTTGAGCAAGTGGAAGAAGCAATTATTCTAGAAGATGACACATTACCAGATCTCAGTTTTTTTGAATTTGCCAGCGATTTACTTGAGTACTATAGACACAATCCAAAAATAATGGCAATTGGAGGTACTAATATTTTAGATGTTTGGCAAGATAAAAAGCAGTCTTATCATTTTTCTTATCAAGGAAGTATTTGGGGATGGGCAACTTGGAAAAGAGCATGGCAACTATACGATGTAGAAATGAAAGATTGGAAGAAAGAAAAAGTTAAACATACAATTAGAAAACTTAGTTTAAAAGATCGATACTATCAAAGTCGAAAAACCCTATTTGAAAAAATTTCTCTTAATGAAATTAATACATGGGACTATCAATGGCTATTTGCTCGTCTTGCTCGCAGTGGATTGACAGTAATTCCTAGTAAGAATTTGGTATCTAATTTGGGATTTAGAGATGATGCTACTCATACTGTTAATGAATCTTCTCGCTTCTCAAATTTAAGAAGGCACTCGATCGCGAAAAAACTCAAACATCCTAAAGTAATTGCAATCGATACAAAATACGAGCAAAAAGTTTTAAAAACTCTATTCGACAGACCAATTACAGTCTCTTCTGGTATTTCTCTCAAGTCACTATGGAATCAAGCTAAAATTAAGATTTTGAAAAAAATTAGAAGCAATAAAATGAAAGCAAGTACCGAGGAGAGTAAAGTAGGAATTTTAACTTTTCATGATGGTATAAATCATGGTGGCTTTTTACAGGCATATTGTCTGCAAGAAGTTTTGAAAAAAGAAGGAAAACAGGTTAAAATTATTAATTATAAGTCTGCAGAACATAGAACTAAAGAGCGAAAAGTATTTTTGGGAAATAGTATTAAAAGCTATTTAAGACCCAAGCAATTAAAACGAATTATCCTAAATTTGTTTAAGATTATTAAATTCAAGAATAATCAAAAGCTTCTCGAATCAACTAAGTATTCTCAGGAAGTATCGAGTATAATTAAATCCGAATCTTTTGATACTGTAATACTAGGAAGTGATGAGATATGGAATTTTAAAAATCCACTAGTAGGTTTGGACTTAACATATTTTGGTAAAGATATTAAAGCCAATAAAATTATTTCTTACGCACCTAGTTTTGGGCAAGTTTCTACCGACGAGCTAATCGACCGAGATATTATTGATTGTTTACAAAACCTTTCTTCTGTTTCAGCCAGAGATAGTAACTCCATACAAATTTTGAACTCGTTATCAATAACGGCTCAAAAAGTACTAGATCCTACTTTTCTTCATGAAATTACACTTCCAGAAAAGAAGTTAAATACTGATAAATATATCCTGATTTATTTGACTGGAGTTACTCCAAGCAAAGATGTTGAATATTTACGTCAATATGCTCGTGCTAATAACAAAAAATTATTGGCGATTAGCTATCCACAGTCATGGTGCGATCGAAGTTTCGTCAATGTTGGTATTTTTGAATGGTTGAGATTTTTTAAAGATGCAGATGCAGTTATCACAAATACATTTCATGGATCGATTTACTCTATTCTGTACAAAAAGAATTTTTGTGTTTTTAGATCGGAGTATAAAGCTAATAAAATAAATAGTCTGTTACAAGATTTATCTTTATTAGAGTTCAAAGTAGATAATGTTCGAGATGTTATCCAAAGATTGAGCAATCCTCCAGATTATTTTAAAGTGTTTGAAAAAATTTCTGATTATCGCGAGCAATCTCTAAATTATTTAAGGTATTCGTTAAATGAATCTACAGTTAATGTTGAAAAAAATTTACTCTAAATTTAAAAGCTTTTTTAGACTATTTTTTGTAATTAAATCAAATGAAGCCAAAGCAATAATTATCGTCAAGACAAAAGACAGTAGATATAAGAAATATTGGGAAAATTTCGTATACGATATAGAAAGATATATGATGTTTTCTACAACAAAATATCGGGCTGATAGTTTTGAGAACCTAATATCGAGAATTACCGCACATTATCATGTCATAGAGAAAGGATTAGCCTTCCAAGAAACTCGTATCGGTTATGGAAAAAATATCATTGACTCTCTATTTAAACATATAGATGAATATTTAGAAAAGCAGTATCCAACCAACAACGAACAATTTATTTCTTCTCTTCATACCTTAGATGCCTATTGTAGATTTAATTTAGAAAATGGTTACGATATAAAAGAAATTTTAAATAAACTAGAAAAATATAGAAAATATTTGCCAAATATTGATAATAATGATTGTGCTGGAGGAACTATAGAAATAAATCGAGACGATATTTTAGAAAAAATTAATAAAGATTTCAAACATCTTGCATATAGTAGGTATAGTATTCGTAATTTTACTGAAAAAGAAGTTGATATTTCTTTATTAATTGAAGCCATTACAATTGCGCAAAAATCTCCCTCTGTATGCAATCGACAATCTACTCGTATATACATATTAACTGGAGAACAATATAAAGAAAAAGCCCTAAGCTGCCAAAATGGAAATCGTGGATTTGGTCATTTGGCAGATAAAATTTTAATCGTCACCTCCAACTTGAGATCTTTTTATAGTGTGGACGAGAGAAACCAATCGTTTATTGATGGGGGAATGTACGGTATGTCTCTTATCTATGCTCTTCACTCCTTTGGTTTGGGTACTTGTACGTTAAATTGGTCGGCATCAAAGGAAAGAGACCTTAACTTACGCAGCTTGATTCCTATCTCGGAGGAAGAAACGGTTATTTTTATGATTGCTGTGGGGCATATGCCAGAAAATTTCCGCGTTGCCCATTCACAAAGAAAAAAAACTGAAGATATTGTCAAAATATTATCAGATAAAGATTCTATCTCTCCAGTAAATGAAATGGTTTTTTCAAAATAGTTTTAAAAGTTATCCAAGCTTAATTTATTTATTGGTACATTACTAAGCCGAAGTTGGCAGTATTTCAATAATAAATTTACATATCGATCGATTGGATATTATTGGTACTGCAGCGATCGCAAAGTATTAAATAAAGTACTAAACAAAGTACTAAACAATTAATAACTCATTGCGCTGAAAGAAATTTGATTACTATCTATCTTAAATATTTTACAAAAAAAATATGCTGGTATATATTCATATTCCCAAAACGGCTGGTTCTACAATCAATGCGATACTGATGCGTAATTTTGGTGAAGGATATTTCCATTTTCATACAGATAGAAATGGAGATTTCTTATCCGATGTAGAAGTAATGGATATGATAAATAGTTTTCAACCAAGGGCGCAAGTAATTTCAGGTCATGATATTCGTCCTCTAGATTCAACTACTTCAAAATCTCTCGGTCTTAGTTATTTTACTTTTATTAGACATCCAATTAAAAGAGCGATATCTTTATATCACTATGAAAGGGCTAGAACTAATAAAAATCATATTTCGCAGTTTCCATTTGATGAATATGTAAATCAAAGAATAAAACAAGACAAATCCATTAGCAATTGGCAAACTTATAATATTGTTGAAAGTGGGAAATTTGAAGATGCTATAGATATTCTAGAAAACTTTATGATGGTTGGGGTGGTAGAAAAATTTGATATTTCTTTAATAATTTTAAAGAAATACTTACAAAAACCTTATTTTAATATCAATCAAAAGCCAGTCAATATTTCTCAGAAAAAAATAGTTTCTTTTGAGACACTACCAAAGCAAATACTAGAACAATTAACTGAGTTAAATCAAGAAGATTTGAAGCTATATGATTATGCAAATAAACGCTTAGAAAAAGAAGCAGCTAAAATTGCTAACCTCGATCGAAAAGTAAAAATATTGAGACAAAAAAAATACATAATTAGTAGCTTAAGCAATATTAAAAGCGATTTGAAGATATCGTTTAAAAATATTATTAAAACTTCCTAACCGTTAAAAAAAGTAATATTATGCTCGACAATCCACCCAAAATTTCAATAGTCACACCGTCATTCAATCAAGCGCAATTTTTGGAAGCAACTATTGAAAGCGTTTTGACTCAAAACTATCCTAATCTGGAATATATTATTATTGATGGCGGTTCGACAGATGGCAGTATAGAAATAATCAAAAAATACGAATCTCATTTGCACTTTTGGTGTAGTGAAAAAGACAAAGGACAATATGATGCTATAAATAAAGGTTTTGCCCATTCTACTGGTGAAATCATGGCTTGGTTAAATAGCGATGATATGTATTGTCCTTGGTCATTAAAAACTGTTGCCAGTATTATGTCTGAACTTTCGCAGGTAGAGTGGTTAACCACGCTTCAAATTGGTGGTTGGGATTGGCATGGATTTAGTAAGGGTTTTCAATTGATTCGAGGTTATTCCAAAGAAGCATTTTTAGATGGCTGTTATGTACCTTGGAGTAAAAAAGGTATTGGCTGGATACAACAAGAGTCTACTTTTTGGAGACGGAGTTTATGGGAAAAAGTAGGTGAGAAAATATCTACTGAATTGAATCTTGCTGGTGATTTCGATCTTTGGTCTCGCTTTTTTGGTTATGCAGACTTATATGGGGTTTCTTCACCATTAGCGGGATTTAGATTCCAAGAAAATCAAAAATCATCTCAACAACAAACCTATTTGCTCGAAGCAAATAAATCTTTAGAAGCCATCAGAAAAATTTCTAATTGGTCGCCCAACTTTTGGAGAGAGATATGTTTATCTTTGTCAATCAATAAAATTCCTAAATTCAGAAGTTTGTTGAAGTCTACATACAGCTATGAAGGCAAAAAAATTTACAGAAGAAATTATGATTCTCCTAACGGCTATTGGGATATAAAAACCTATCAATTTTACTAAAAAATTAGAGTATAAAGGA
>CAYXWE010000034.1:0-11920 GCA_964468145.1 uncultured Pleurocapsa sp. | reverse complement strand
CATAGTTATCAAAAATAGTACAAATATGTATGCGATCGAAGGCAATTTTTTCCGCCTCATTTAAAAGCTTTTTAAGCGATTGATTTTTTTCTAAAACAACCACTTTAGAATTTTTGGGCAAACCGTTTTCTTCCAGTGCCTTTTGAATTGAAGGTAAAGTATAAACTATAATTTCGTTGTTGGGATCGCTAGCATAAGTTTTGAGCAAGCCATTTACTGCTGAATAATGATTCGGTTCGCTAACTTCAAATATTCCAATAATCATAGGGATAAATCTTTAACTAAATAACTATTAATACTCAAGCAAAAACAATTACTTTTTTTGCTTACTTATTTAATACATACCTAAAAATACCAAAATACGGTTTAATACCCAACTCCAAAACATTTTTGTATCTATTTGGTAAATAAACAACAATCCACCTGTAAGTCGGTAATTCATTAACCAGAGAGCCAGGTATTTTAAACTAAGTAATCATACCATTGTTTTCTTAGGTTTAGTCTATATATTTTTACGATGAAGTTTAAACATTGGGTATCGACATATTTACGAGTGCCATAGTAATATAACCTAAATTAGTAGTGAAAACACTTAGTAGAAAACACTTAGTAAGCAATTAAAAGTTTACCACTAACAAGTTTTCTATCGGTGTCATCTTGCTAACACTTGGAAACGCATTCTTATAAACAAATAGACAAATAACTTCAGTATGGGCGTAGCAATTATTACTGGTTCGGCTGGTTTGATAGGCTCTGAAGCCGTAAGGTTTTTCAGCAGTATTGGTATGAATGTTGTTGGTATCGACAACGATATGCGAGCGTTTTTTTTTGGAGAAGAAGCTTCGACAAAATGGAATCGCCAAAGATTAGAAAAAGATATCGATAACTACAGTCACAAAGAAGTAGATATTCGTAATTACGAGGATATCAAAGCAATTTTTCAACACTATGGCAATGATATTTCTTTGATTATTCATACCGCTGCTCAACCATCTCACGATTGGGCTGCTAGCGATCCCTTTTCCGATTTTACGGTTAATGCCAACGGTACATTAAATCTTTTACAGGCGACAAGGGAATATTGTCCCGATGCAGTATTTATTTTTACATCTACTAATAAAGTTTATGGCGACACGCCTAATGCCTTGCCTTTAATCGAGCAAGAAAAGCGTTGGGAAATCGAAGCTTCTCATCCCTATCATGCAGGTATACCTGAAGAGATGAGTATTGATAACTGCAAGCACTCCTTGTTTGGCGCATCAAAAGTAGCAGCAGATGTTTTAGTCCAAGAATATGGTCGCTATTTTGGTATTCGTACTGCTTCTTTTAGAGGTGGTTGTTTGACTGGTCCTAACCACTCAGGAACAGAACTACATGGCTTTTTAGCATATTTAGTTAAGTGTACCGCGATCGGCAAACCCTATACAATCTACGGGTACAAAGGCAAGCAAGTCCGCGATAACATCCACTCTTCGGATTTAATTGCTGCCTTTTATGAGTTTTACAAAAACCCCCGCGTTGCGGAAATCTACAATATTGGTGGTGGTAGAGAAAGTAACTGTTCGATGCTAGAGGCAATCGAAATCTCCGAGCAACTTTCTGGCAAAAAACTAGACTATTCTTATACCGAGGACAATCGTAGTGGCGATCATATTTGGTATATTTCTGACCTGGCAAAATTCAAATCTCACTATCCAAACTGGTCGTTGAAATACAACATCAATCAGATCTTGACGGAGATTTATGAAAGTGGCGTAGAGAGATGGGATAAACAATGATCGATAAAGGGAAGCATCCTATATTAGGAATCAACATCAATGCGGTGGATTACGAGTCTGCAGTAGACACCATTACCACCGCAGCCAAAAACAAAAAAGCCTGCGCGGTTAGTGCTTTAGCAGTGCATGGGGTCATGACGGGATTTTTAGACCGAGTTCATGCTCGACGTTTGAATGGTCTGGATTTAGTCGTTCCCGACGGACAGCCAGTACGTTGGGCATTATCGTGGCTACACGGGCAGAAATTAAGCGATCGCGTTTATGGACCCAATCTTACCCTTAAAGTGGCCGAATCTTTGACCAAAGAAGAACTAAGTATCTACCTTTATGGTAGTAAAAAAGAGACTTTGGCAAAATTTGCTGAAAACTTAGGCAAAATGTATCCCGGTCTAAAAATTGCAGGGATGGAAGCTTCTAAATTTAGAAGACTATCTGAAACAGAAAGGATGGAGTTAGTACAGCGCATCAAAGATTCGGGTGCCGATGCAGTTTTTTTGGGCTTGGGTTGTCCGCGACAAGAAACCTGGGCTTATGAATATCGGGACTTACTTAATATTCCAATTTTGGCAGTGGGCGCAGCCTTCGATTTTCACGCAGGAACTTTGCCCCAAGCACCAAAATGGATGCAGAATGCGGGTTTAGAATGGTTTTTCCGTTTGACTCAAGAACCAAAAAGACTTTGGCAGCGTTATGCAATTCTCAATCCTTTATATCTGTGGTATATCTTTCAGCAATATGTAGGCTTGAAGAAGTTCGATGCAACTATGCCCGATGGTCAAGAGAAAATTGAGTCTTACGGTTAAATTTTCCTAATGAATAGCTTCATTATTAACTCGTTTTTTAAATTAACTACAGTCGTGCAGACCAGTCTAGTCTGCACTTTCTGGTTTCTTAAAACAAAAAAGTAGCAAAATCGCTCGGCTTAAATTAGGATATTTAACGTTATTTTTACTTAAGTGTGTTTGATTAAAAGATATTAAATAAATATCTCCGTATTTACTGGTCAAGTATCAGAAAATATTAGATGTAATTGACTTGCAAACAAACTTAAACAATCGATACTCCCTAATGCCACAATTACTGTATACCCCTTTAGAATCTACGATTAAACGCAAGTTAAGAACTCCTTTTGCCGATGAAAGTAAAGATAAGCTGATAGTTCATTGCTGTTATCATAAAGTCGGTACTGCTTGGTTTATTCGGATACTCAGAACCGTAGCTAGATATTATGGTCTGAATTTCCAACGTTGTATCCAAAGCGATCTCAGTAGAAACACTGATATCTTCATGGAATATATGAGTCGGGTAGATACAAAAAAGCTACCCGATTATGTAGGTTCTCACATGATTCGCGATCCCAGAGATATCATTATCTCCGCCTATTTTTATCACTTGTGGACGAAAGAAGAGTGGGCTCATATTCCTCGTAAAAGTTTAAACAATTTGACCTACCAAGAGCATTTAAACTCTTTGAATCAAGAGGATGGTTTAATAGCAGAAATGCAGGGAACTTCTTACGAAGTTATTCAAGAAATGTCTTGTTGGAACTACCATAATCCTCATTTCTTTGAATTTAAATACGAAGATATAATCAAAAACGAACCTGCAATTTTTCAGCAAATCTTTGAGCATTATGGATTTCATCGAACAGCAGTACAAAACTGTTTACAAATTGCGGAGAGATTTAGTTTCAAAAACAAAACTAATCGTAGAAAAGGGACTGTGAAAAAGAAGTCTCACTTACGTTCTGGTCGCACTGGCGAATGGAGAGAAGTGTTTACCGACAGACAAAAAGACAAATTCAAAGAGTTGTTTGGAGATGTTTTGATTCAGTTGGGCTACGAAACTAATAACGATTGGTGAGTAGCTCAATCTGAATAAAGTAAGGTTTGTAGTTAACCCTTGGAGGCGATCGAACGACGATCTGGTCATGGCTAAAGCCAAAACTACGAACATTATTTATTTTGCGTTTAATAAAGTAGAGCTACTTAGTAAATATTGGGACTCATTGACGACTCCCATTGCTATTTATTTTTAAATAAACTAGTTTTAGTTTCTCGATAATTAGCCACTGACTCAACAATTCCCATACTGATAAATCCCGACAGCAAAGAAGATCTCCCGTAGCTCATCCACGGTAAGGGAATACCTGTAATCGGTGCTAGTCCTATTGTCATCGCCAGATTGATTGTCGTCTGGAAGGCAATAATTGCCAGAAATCCGATCGCTAAGTTAGAACCAAAATTATCCCTAGCGGTATAAGCAATCCACACCAAGCGAACGCAGATCAGCCATAGCACGGCGATTAGAAGAATACTACCTACAAAGCCAAATTCTTCTCCCACCGCTGAAAAAATAAAGTCTGTATGCTGTTCGGGAATAAAATCAAGTTGGGTTTGCGTCCCTTGATGCCACCCCTGTCCCCAGAGTTTGCCCGCACCGATCGCGATTCGCGATTGAATTAAATGATAACCACCCCCTAGAGGATCTTGTTCGGGATCGAGAAACATAATCAATCTTGCTTTTTGATAATCTTTTAAAATTCCCCAGAAAAAATTTCCCAACTCCACTGCCCCCAAGTTAATCGCTATGGCACTGAGGGTAGAAACCATCTTGACGGGCAGAGTCAACCAGGCAACCCCCGCTACGCTCAAAACCCAAATCAACCAGCCAGGAAGATACAGGTGATATAAAATGGCTGAAAACAAGGGAGAAACCATCAAAACCAGCCAGCCAGTTTTGGCATTTGCCCAATACAGCATACTGATGACAATTACGCCGAACACCAAAGAAGTACCCAGATCGGGCTGCAGAAAGACTAGTCCCCAGGGAATAGCAGTAATTGCCAAGGTTCGAGCCACCGTCTTAAGATTTGCTCCATCTCCCTGGTGCAGTAGGGCAGCTAGAGTAATTACCATGCCAATTTTGGCAAACTCCGATGGCTGAACGTTAAAACCCGCGATCGTAATCCAACGTTGCGCTCCCTTGGCAGTAACCCCTCCTACCATTACTGCCACCAGAGAAATATTGGTCAGGGCGTAAATTAGCCAATACCAGCGCAACAAGGATTGATAACGCCAGCGAGACATTACCAAAACTATTACTAAACCTAGAATACCCACCGTCCAATGTTGATAGCTATAGCTATGTCTAGTAGATTCGGTACTATAAATCGTTAAACCGCCAAAAACAGTCAGTGCCATAACCGACAGCAACAAAATCCAGTCTAACCGTTGCCAAGAATAGAGCAATGATAGTAAATACTGCCCCCAATATTTAAGATTAAATTGGTTATCAGAAGACTTGTAGGAGCGAAGACGGGATTTAGTCACTTGGTAATCAAATTTGAACGGTTAGAGATAATTAAACATACGAGCAATGCAGGATCTCAAGGATCGTTCATTTAATAGTTTTTTGTCATTTGTTTCTAGGGCATAAGTCATAAGTTTTTGACAAATCAGGACTTATGGGCATAGGTCTATTGAAGAAGTAAAGAAATTGCCTTTGTTTTAATTGCCCCAGATGGGAAAGCTAGGGATATGAATATCTAAGCTTAGATTACTATAGAAATGAAGAAAATACTCTTGTCGATTTTAGCTACTATTTTAAGTTTGGCAAGCGGAGCGCCCTCAGCAATAGCGATAAACAATAAGCCTGACACTATTACCGAACAAAAATGGCAAACCTTAGCCAAAAGGTATTATCAAAGTCGCTATCGAATCAGATTTGAATCAGATAATCATCTTTTGAGCTTACGAGAAGTTAACAATATTTTGGGTTTGACTGGTCGAAGAACTAAAATAAGTAAAAAAACTAATACCAACAATTCTCATCAATACTGGTATTGGCAAGATCCCCAAGCTCCCCACAAAAAAATTCAGGCGGTTTTCGTATATCATCAATTAGTTAGTTTAAGAAGTAAGGGATTCGATCGCCAAAAGATCGAGCAACTCAAACAAAGAATTATCGATCGCTCTCATTAATATTTTTTATTCGATCGGTTGCAGATTGCCAATCTGCGGGAGTGTTGCAGTTAAATAAACACGTGCGATCGCTCACTTTCAATTCTTCTACTTGAAGATCTCTCAACCAACCCTGAAAAGATCTACCGCCATCATCGATATAAGCGTTTAACGAAGCTATACAGTTGGGACGGTAAAAACCACATAATGCTTCCCAACCTTTGCTATTACGGGGTAAAAAAGCCATTGTTGTGGGTAATACTGTTGTCAAACCCCGCAACCACTGTTTTACTTGAGACGAAGATAACTGCGCCAGATCGCAAGCTAGTAACAATACCCATTCGGTTTTTACTGACTCCAGTCCCTGAGTAAAACCAATTATCGGCGCATTGGACTTGGCATTTAGTACCAATTTTTCTTTAATTCCCAAACAGCCAGGAGGCAAAATAGACCGATATTTTTCAATCCAGGGACTAACAACATATACCGAAGTTGCCACTTCCTGTCCGACTAAACAGATTCGCGATAATAAAGTTTCATTACCAAAAGTCAACAAAGCCTTATCCTTTCCCATGCGGGTGCTTTCGCCTCCAGCTAAAATAATTGCTGCGATTTCATCTGTGGTTTTTTCGGTCATTGAAACTCAACTTATTATTTAGTAACAATATTTATGAATAATCCATACTCTCGTCCTAAGTGTACCCAGCGACATCTCAAACTCTGGATTTATTTTTTACCCGTAATCGGTATGCTTCCTGCTTTATGGACGCTTTATCGCACGCGATCGCCTTTAACTAGCAAAAATTCACTCTTGAATCGGGAACAAAAAAAAGCTAGCCGTCTGTCTCTTACTTTAGTCTTAGTTTGGCTGAGTTCTTATTCGCTATTATCTTTAGGTGCTGCCAATGGCTCAGAAATTATTTCTTTTCGGTTATTATATGTCAACGCTATTATGACTACTGTTTACTTTGTAACCTGCACCATTTTAATGTCGCGTTTGGGTAATAAAAACCTGCCACCAGCAGACCAAATCGAGTCAAATTGATTAAATGTAATAGCTAAAACTAGCTCCATTAGTAGCTGTGTTTTAGTTGCGATCGCTTTGAACTGTAGTTACTTTAGTGCCAGAGTTAACACGAATCAATTTTATTAAAGATTTCGATAACTTGAAACAGCCGATCTCCCAAAACTTTACTCCTTCTAAGTATTTTTGCTAACGGATAGCTGCTAATATTAACTGAATTACATTTGTGTATATAAATATCTTAATCTAAATTAAAAAAAATCATTAATTCTTATCTAAAGTGAGGATATCCAGTGTCAGCTAGAAAAGCCTATCGAACGACTCCTTCAGGTAGCCAATCCACTGCTCGAATGAATTCAATTAAATATCGCCCTACTACTCAAAATAGAACTATTAATAAAAAAAGAGCAGTCTTCGTCGGTCTGGGTTTAGCTGGTATTTCTTTAGTATCGGCAGCAGTGGGAGCTTTTTTAGCCGTGGCTCTATCTACTGCCTCTCCCCTTCAAAAAGCAGAATTTAGCAACGAAGAACAAAAAGTCTTCAGTAAAGAGGAAACCGTCAAAGCCAAAAATCTCAATTTGCCAGAATTATCTCGTCCCGTCAATGTTTTGGTTTTGGGAATTAAGGTAATTAGCTCCGATTTAGACCGTAAGGGCATAGATTACGAAAAGAAAGATGTGGGCTATCTTCATCTAGTCAACTCTTTTGATGGTTTGAGCGACAGTATGCTGCTCTTGAGATTCGATCCCCAGAAAGAAAAAGTATCAGTTTTATCTATTCCCAGAGATACTCGTGCTTATATTAATGGATATGGGGTGAGAAAAATAAATCATGCTAACGAATATGGCGGCCCTGCTTTAGCGGCGGAAACCGCCAGCGAGCTATTGGGAGGAATCAATATCGATCGCTATGTGCGGGTTAATGTTCAGGGAATTGAAAAATTAATAGATGCTTTAGGCGGGGTAACGGTAAACGTACCCAAAGATATGAAATACACCGATTTCAGCCAGCATCTTTATATCGACCTCAAAAAAGGCATTCAACATCTAGACGGCGACAAGTCCATGCAGTTTCTACGCTATCGCTATGATGACTATGGCGATATTTCTCGCGTACAGCGTCAGCAAATGTTGATGCGATCGGCAGTAGAACAAACTCTCAAACCTTCTACTGTTGTCAAAATTCCCAAAATCCTTTCTGTGATTCAATCCCACCTCGATACCAATCTAACTGTCAGAGAATTAATGGCGTTGTCTAACTTTGCTTCCCAAACCGAAAGAGCAAATGTCAAAATGATGATGTTGCCAGGAGACTTTAATAGCGGAGATGAACCAGTCAGTTATTGGCTGCCAGATCGTCAGGGGATTAAACAACTGATGACCAGGCACTTCAATTTGCCCGATCGCAATAAAAATAATCTCGATACCAACAACACCTATGCTGCAATCGATAGTCGTTTTGCTGTCAGTAACTCTCGCATGAGTATTGCAGTACAAGATAGCACTGGCAATCAAGAAGTTCTTCAATCCGCTTTGGATACCCTCAGAGCAGCAGGATATAGACGAGTTTTTGCTAGTAAAAATTGGCAAGATACTTTGCCCACTACTAGAGTAATTGCCCAATCTGGAGATGATTTAGCTGCAAAAGAAGTACGGTCAATCTTAGGCGTAGGAGAAGTGCTGGTAGAAAGTACTGGAGTCCTCAAATCTGATGTGACAATACAGCTCGGTCGCGACTGGAAAAAACAGATCCAGAAATTAATCGAACAAGAGCGAAAGAGCGATCGCTCTTCTATTGAGGGCTTGGATCGACAAAGACATAGATAAATATCTCTGAAAACCTGAATTTAATTATGTATTTTTTTTACCTTATAAATATTTATTCAATTAAGTCAAACCTGCGATCGCCAAGAATGCCGTTGCCACAGCACTAATGACTATTAAGGCTGAATATTTTTGTGGTGGCGGTTTTAATTCGGGTTACATATATCTGAGCCATGATTAATAAGAGCGATGTAGCGCATATAGCGACTACATTTGTCAGCGATTGTTTATAGCGTTCCCGAAATGTACTAAATAGTTAACAAAATATATAGTCATTCCAATTAATTTCCTCACGATTGACTAATTTTTCGTTAGTCGTTAGTCGTTAGTCATTAGTAGGTTCAAAGTTATTTTATTCTTCTGGCTCATGCATACGGTTTCTATTTGGAATGACTATAGATTAAATAGTTAGTAAAAGTAATCTAAATTACAGTCGTTGGTTGTAGTTTTTTGAACCAAATAATTCTAAAATTTACGTACAAAAATTTTACAAAAATACAATCAAAAGTGGCGATCGCATCTTCATCTAAGTACCGATATTGTGGCCTATTTATAGTAGGAATTCTATTATTCATTTTAATCGAACCAGCAGTAGCTCAATTGCCCAGAGCCAATCAAAATAAAGATTTATTCTCGCTCTGGTTGATAGTCGCCAGCAGCCTGGTATTTTTTATGAATGCGGGTTTTGCTATGTTGGAATCTGGTTTTTGTCAGGCACGAAACTCAACCAATGTTTTAGCCAAAAACTTGATTGTCTTTTGTATTGCGACTCTGGCTTTTTGGATGTTGGGTTTTGGTTTGATGTTTGGCGATGGCAATAGCTGGATCGGACAATCGGGGTTTTTCTTTCAGGCATTTGAACCGCCTTTGCGGGGTGGTTTTAGCGATCGCTTTGGGGGATTACAAATACTTTATCCAGAGCAACCTGAAATACTAGCATTTTTATTTCAGTTGATGTTTGCAGGGACAGCTACAACTATTATTTCTGGTGCGATGGCAGAAAGAGTAAAATTTTGGGCTTTTTTTGGTTTCTGTTTTTGTTTTGTTGCGATCGCCTATCCTTTAACTGGTCGTTGGGTATGGCATCCCAATGGCTGGCTGGCGGGAATCAACTTCCTAGACTTTGCTGGGTCTACAGTAGTTCACTCAGTTGGTGGAATGGCAGGATTAATAGGAGCGATACTGATAGGTCCTCGTCGAGGATGGCAGGGTTTCGATCCCGATGCCATTGTCGGTAATCGATTTATGTCCGAGCCAAAACGCTTTAATTCCTACAATCTTTCCCTTTCTACCCTAGGATGTTTAATTTTATGGTTGGGATGGCTCGGCTTTAATGGAGGGTCGGTAAAAGCGATCGCCGATATTCCCCATGCAATTGCTACTACCATGCTAGCTGGAGCATCGGGGGGAATTTTTGTGTTATTGCTCAGAGGTATCCGCAACCAGAAACCAAGCTTGAGCTTGGTAATCAACGGCATTCTGGGAGGGCTAGTCAGTATCACTGCAGCTTCTATGTATGTTAGTCTGGCGATCGCTGTGGCGATCGGTGCTATTGGTAGTTTGTGGATTATCTTAATTGAAAAACTTTTAGAAGAACTCAGAATTGACGATCCCGTGGGGGCAATTCCCGTCCACTTGGGCTGCGGTGTTTGGGGAACTTTTGCAGCGGGTTTATTTGCCAATCAAGTAGAACCTTATATCAACCAACCGATAGATAGGTTAGAGCAAATTATGGCGCAAGTTGTAGGTATCATTGCGGTCAACATAACTATCCTAATTTTAAGCCCGATCTTCTGGGTTGCGATCGGTTTGATACTATATGCTTTAGAATCTTTAAACCGAGCTTTAGATTCTGCTTCTGGGATGCCACCTACCGCCAAAGCAGATAGTATTCTAGACGATCTTAATTTATCTACAAATATTTTTAACCGCTATTTTTATTTAGCCTGCAAAGCTCTTCGAGTTTCTCAGCAGGAAGAATCAGAAGGTAGCGACGGCACGTTTTCTTGAGACTCCTCTTAGAATAGCTAAGTAATCTCGATCGCAGCGAAAAAAGAATTTAGTTAATAAGCTCGATCTCAGGTATCGGTCATTAAACAATTATGATTAAACATCAAATAGGATTGCTAAATAAAATATATAATTCTTTTTCTTTTATGAAATTAACGCCTCCACTATTAAAAAATAATTTGTTATTTATTATCCAGGTAACTATTGTCAGTTGCGCCCTAATTTCTGTTTCGCGATCGGTTTTGGCTAGTGAATGTCCCTACAGCAATTTTATGGTTGTTGATGGTCAATGCGTTAATTTAGATTCGCAGATGGAAACTAAAACAAGAAATAATAAAGTAGCAAATCCTTTATCGGAATTAGACGAGTTAACTGGTTCTAGTATCGCCACCTATGGTTCTTTACTATCTTTGTTGGGTGGAAGCGTGGCAGGGTATAAATTTTTAGTAAGAAAGTAAAAAGATTATTTTTTATTTAAAGCGATCGCCTTGAATACTGTTTCTAGATCTTCGATAATTTGCTGATTGCTAAGGAATAGCTAAGGAAAATACCCTTCCTTAAAGTTCCGTAAACGCTGTAACTATTGATTTATATTAATTTTTAGCAAATAATTTGGTAACTTGCTCAATAGTAGCGATTAATTCTTGTTCTGGACAGGGTTTAACCAAATATGCTGCAGCACCGAGTTCCATTGCCAATTTGCGATGTTTATCGCTATCGCGGGAAGTGAGAATAATCACTGGTAAATTTTGGTAATTGCGATCGTTGCGGATAGCTTTTAAAAATTGAAAACCATTCATCAAAGGCATTTCCAAATCGCAGACTACCAACTCTACCTCTCCCGATTTTTTCAATTCCGTTAAAGCGTTAATGCCATTATCTGCCTGAAACACTTTTTTGCTGACCTTTTCTAAAGACATGGCAATGGTTTGACGCAGACTATTAGAGTCATCCACCACCAAAAGAGTCTGAGGTATAGCTTTATTTTCTGAAGATGTAGCAGGGGGTAATTGCTGTGTCTGGGAGGCACTCGGTAGAGCTTGTAAGCTAGTACCGCCCAAAAATGCTCTTTGACTCATAGCATTGCTACGATATTGAGAATCTTTGAGTAGTGTTGCCCCGTCTACTACCAAAGTCAAACTACTATCTTTGAGAACGCTGCAGCCATAAACATATCTTGGAGGAATAATCGCACTACCGAGGGGTCTGATAACTAGTTCTTGTTCTCCCAATACTCGATCTACCTCTAGTCCCACATAGCCATCTTGACGACGCAACAGCAAAATAGGGTTATTTAGGTTAGATTCAGACTCCTGCATCTTA
>CAYXWE010000033.1:0-11978 GCA_964468145.1 uncultured Pleurocapsa sp. | reverse complement strand
CTTCTTCTAATAAAGTTATAAACACCGATCGGAAGGAACAATAGGCAACGATTTATTTATAAGTTTAAGCAACCAATAAAAACACTTAAAATAGTACTATTACCAAAATCTCGTGATTTATTCTTTAAATAAATCACGAGATTTTGATAATGTATGAAGCAATTGACAAGAACTCTTGGCAATCGCAAAGCATAAATAATTATTATTATCAAAAGTTAGATGGCTACTGTTTTACCAATTTCGGAAACAACTCCCCAATTAGATCAAAATTTAGGCACAAATAGAGAGGCAGATGTAGACGATCCAGCAATTTATTACAATCAAAATAACCCTTCAAAAAGCATTGTTGTTGGTACTAAGAAAAATGCTGGACTGTCTGTATACAATTTAGACGGAGAAGAAATACAGTCAATTAATCCAGGGAATGTTAGATACAACAACGTAGATATCATCAATAACTTCAATTTTGATGGGAGACAGGCAGATCTGGCGATTTCTTCTGACCGCAATAATGACTCTCTGAGCATCTTCCAAATTAACTCTGGAGACCAAAGTCTAAGCAATATTACTTCTACAAAGCTTAGTAATGCTAACGCTTCAATTTTCGGGATAGATGATGGCGCTCGCTCCGCTTATGGTTTAGCTGCCTACAAAAGTATAGCGGATGACAAATCCTATGTATTTGTAACTCAAAACGAAGGCGATCGGATTGCTCAACTAGAATTAAGGGGTGATGGTGCGGGTAATGTTACTGCCAATGTAGTTAGAACCCTCAATATGCCAGGTAACAGAGGGAAAGCAGAAGGTTTAGTTGTTGACCGAGATACGGGAACGCTTTATGTGGGTCAAGAAAACTTCGGTATCTACAAACTCGATGCGGAGGTCAATGGTAGCAACGAGTTTACGGTAGTAGATACTATCGCCAACGGTTCGGGACAACTTCAAGGTGACGTAGAAGGATTAAGTATTTACTACCGCGATAATGGCAGGGGATATTTAATCGCTTCTAGTCAAGGCAGTAATAGTTACACTACCTACAATCGCCAGGGAAACAACGAATTTCTGGGCAGTTTTCAGATAGGTGGTGGTAATGGTATTGATGGGGCGCAAGCTACTGACGGCATCGATATCTCAAACAGTAACTTCGGTGGCAATTTTGCCGATGGAATCGTAGTAGTCCAAGACGGTCAAAATGAAAATAATACTACGAACTTAAAATATGTAAGCGTTAAAGATCTCGCTAATGCCAGTGACTTTATTCAGCTAGGTGGCGGTAGTGGCAATGCTCCCAATCCTAATGGCAGAACTAGACCTAGTTCTGCCATTAGTAATGTTCTGGCTAACTTTCAACTGGGTACAAACGGATACAACTCTATAGAAGATACCGTGTTGCAAGAAAATAGTCCCAATCGAAACAATGGGAACTCCAATTTTTTGGATGCAGATGGTGATGGAGATGATGGTAAAGTCCAAAGTCTATTACGCTTTGACAATATTTTTGGCAACCAAACGGGTCAAATTCCCCAAAATGCCCAAATTGTCTCTGCTCGATTAAGAGTAAATGCTGTTGATAACAGCAGTGGTTTGAGATTCCATCGTATGTTGCAAGATTGGAATGATAACGATACCTGGAATAGCTTAGATGATGGCATTCAAACTAATAATATCGAAGCAACTGTGGATGCGGATGCGGTAACGGGTGCAATTACTACAGGTTTAGTATCTGCAGACGTTACCGATAGCGTTCGACAATGGCAAGAAGATCCACAACTTAACTATGGTTGGGCTATATTACCTACCAGTGATGATGGTGTAAACTTTGGTTCTGCTGAAAGTTCTAGTGCGCCAAGTTTGGTTGTGGAATATACCACAGACAATAGTAACGAACTCCAGGGGAGTAATGTAGATTTTGAGTCGGATATTTAGTGCGCGTAGTTTAGAGGTCTCCTCTAAACGTTGACGAGTCTAAGAAAACGGGGGCGAGGCGAGGGAGCCCCCGTGAGTTGTCCTATTGACCGACGAGTACTTGTACCAACGAGACGGACAACTGCACGCCCTGAACCCGCCTCCTCGCGTTTAACTCGCCCCGAAAGATCGATCTTTTATTCGCCCAAGAGATCTAATATTGATGGACAATAAAATAGAATTTGTTTTCTTTGCCCAATCCCAAAGTCCTCATCCTCGATCCGAAGGTGTATCCGCGATCGCCATTCTTCATCCCTTATCCCTTAAATGAAAGTTCCTCGACTTCATCCAGACACAATAGAAGAAGTACAGCAACGGGTTGACATTGTAGATGTCATCTCCGAATATATCGTTTTGCGCAAGCGAGGCAAAGATTTTTTAGGCCTGTGTCCTTTTCATAATGAAAAGAGTCCCAGCTTTAGCGTCAGCCAGGATAAACAACTATATTATTGTTTTGGCTGTGGTGCGGGGGGAAACACTTATAAATTCTTGATGGAGATTGGCAAACAGTCTTTCGCGGAGGTGGTGTTAGACTTGGCGCGTCGCTATCAGGTAGAGGTAAAAACTGTTGAGCCAGAGCAACGCCAAGAGATTCAGCGTCAGCTTTCGATTAGAGAAGAATTACATCGCATTTTAGAAGTTACCGCCAGTTTTTATCAACACGCTCTCCATCAGTCTCAGGGAGAACTAGCCCTAACTTATTTAAAAGAACAAAGGCATTTAGAAGAGACAACTATTAATGATTTTCAGTTGGGCTATGCACCTTTGGGATGGGAAACTCTGTATCGATATCTGGTGGAGACAAAACGCTATCCCGTTAATTTTGTCGAACAAGCAGGATTAATCAAACCTAGGAAAACAGGTAATGGTTATTATGATGTATTTCGCGATCGCCTGATTATTCCGATTATGGATCTTAAGGGTAAAGTAATTGGTTTTGGCAGTCGCAGTCTCAGAGATGAAGATCGACCCAAGTATCTTAACTCCCCTGAAACGCCCCTGTTTGATAAAAGTAAAACCCTTTTTGCTTTGGATAAGGCTCGCACTAGTATCTCTCGTACGGATCGGGCGGTAGTAGTAGAGGGATATTTCGATGCAATCGCTCTCCACGAAGCAGGTATAGACAACGTGGTGGCATCTCTGGGTACGGCATTTACTCAAAATCAACTCAAGCAATTACTCCGTTTTACTCCTTCTAAACAGGTGGTTCTTAATTTTGATGCGGATAATGCAGGGACAAAAGCTACCGAAAGAGCGATCGGCGAAGTTGAAGATTTGGTATACAGTGGGGTAGTACAGCTACGCATTCTCAATCTACCCGATGGCAAGGATGCAGATGAATTTATTAAAAGTAGAGAAGATGGAGCAGTAATTTACTTCGAGGCTCTAGAAAATGCTCCTCTATGGTTGGATTGGCTAATTAATCGCTTATTAGCAGATAAAGATATTAAGGCTGCAGATGATTTTCAACGAGTAGCAG
Source organism: uncultured Pleurocapsa sp. (assembly GCA_964468145.1). Classification (GTDB taxonomy): domain Bacteria; phylum Cyanobacteriota; class Cyanobacteriia; order Cyanobacteriales; family Xenococcaceae; genus Waterburya. The sequence continues at coordinate 8,533 of CAYXWE010000033.1, read as the reverse complement.
CAGGAATGATTAAGCTGCTCAACAAGCTACAGGATGCCAACCAACGCAACCATTATTTAACTCACTGTGCGGAATTACTCTCCCAGGGGGATGCTCGGTTATTATTACAAAATTTGGCTACTCTCAAATCCCAAACGAGATCTATTCGTCCCAAATATCACAATAACTCCCATCAAAGAAAACAGAATCATAAAATTGCCCCGCCCCAATTTACTGTCGCCAGTACCCCCGAAAACGAACTATTAGAACAAGCAGAAGCCCTATTACTGAGAATCTACATCCACTATCCCCGCTATCGAGATGAGATAATCGATCGCCTAGAAGATAAAGACTTACTTTTTACCACTGCTCCCCATCGGTTTTTGTGGCAACAAATAATGGCGATCGAAGACGAGCTTGTGGGTTTATCTACAGCAGATAATCCTTTGCTGCGAGAATTACACAACCGCAGTCTAGATTTTCCCGAAACGGCGATCGCCATAACCAAACTATTCAATCTCGATGAAAAAACAACTGAGGATGTCTTTCGTGCGGATATTCGTATTACTGAAGCGATCGCCTCAATGGAACAGGTAAACTACCAAAAACGCCATATTTATTGCACCCAGCAGCTACAAAACCTCAATCCCGCTACAGATTTAAAACTGATGGAATATTATCTCGAAGAAATTCAAACCGCCCAAGCTGCAATCGAGAAATTAAAACAACAGCGTCTTGGTTCGATCTTGTAATTACTTACTCTCTCCAAACATTTTATCAATTAATTTTACGTAAACTTTATAATCCGATCGTAGTTTTTTATAGAGCATATCTATACCTTGGACTAGTTTGTAATTTGTGTTCGCCAGATGCGATCGCACCCAAAATTAAACCTACTAAATCAATCTACAAACAAATTAATTTAAATTTATTTGCAGATTAATCGATAGATACCAAACTCGATCGCTAGTCTCCTGCTTTTGCCATAATTTCTTGCAATACAGGAGAGAGATTTTCGTTGAGCTTACCCGCACGAATAAATTCTGCATAGGTATCCGCTTCGATATCCAAAAGCTGTTCTTGCAGTTGCTCCATAGTTAGCGAGCGCAAGTTATCGTGTTCTCGCTGCATGGTATTGATTTTCTCTTCGATACTTTCTAATTGTCCTTTTACCAAACCCTGTTGATAGCGATAGTATTCGGGATCGATCTCCGAAGCCAATTCGTTATTTTCTAAATACTTAACGACTCTACCTAGAGCTACTTTTCGCGCCAGTAATTCCGAATATTCTTGGCGCAAAGGTTGATCGCCAATCAAATTTAAAGTCGTCAGCAACCATTTAGTAGTTAACCCCTGTACCAATAGGGTAAATAATACTACTCCAAAAACAGTATCAATAATTTCTTGTCTTCCCGTCAATACTACGGGTACGCTCAAGGCTACTGCAATCGAAACCGAACCCCTCAAACCGCCCCACCAAAGGACAGTTTGCTCTCGTAGGTTGGTTTTCGTTTTACTAACCAAGTTACTAAAATTACCCAAGCCAAAAATTACGATCGCCCTAGTAACTAGCACTGCTGCGATCGCCACTATAATTAAATCGAAGTTATTTTGGAGACTAGTAAAGTTTATTTGGTCGCCAATTAGCAAAAAGACAATGGAATTAACAAAAAATGCCAGAAAATCCCAAAACTCGGAAACTAATAGTCGAGTACGAGGATTCATGCCAATGCGCGAGCCAAAATTTCCTAAAATGATCCCGACAGTTACTACCCCAATTACCCCAGAGCCACCAAGCTCCTCAGTAATCAAATAAGTACCATAAGCAGAAACCAAGGTTAAGGATTGCTCTACCAGTGGTAGATCGAATCTTTGGGTTAAATAAGAAATGCCAAAACCAATCAGGCTACCTACTCCCAAACCGATACCGACAAAAGTGAGAAAGCGAATAACAATTATAGAAATGCCAAAGCTTTCTTCTCCACCCAGAGGAAGATTAACTAGCAACAAAAATGCTACTACCGCCACACCATCGTTAAAGAGACTCTCCCCTTCCATTAAGATAGTCAGACGTTTGCTCGCCCCCAATTCCCGAAACAAAGCCACTACCGAGACGGGATCGGTAGCAGACAGACTAGCTCCCACCAAAAGAGCAGTAGGCAAAGATAAGTCGGTAAAATAACTCAGGGGAAAGGCTACCCCTACCACCGAGATTACTACCCCCACGATCGCAAACAAACTTACAGGTAATAAACTATCTTTAAGGCTGCGCCAGCGAATATTCCAAGCTGCTTCAAATAATAGAGGGGGCAAAAAGATTTCTAAAATTAGTTCTGGAGATAGACTAACCAAACGAATATCGACAAAAGCCAAACCCAATCCGACTATAACCAGGAGCAAAGTATAGGGAATCTGCCGAAACCAGCTAAAAATGCGCGAAATAGTCGCTACACTCAAAGATACAGACAGAACAATCAGAAATTGCTCTAGATTTCCTTTAATAGAAACTTCTGATACGCTCGGTTCTATACTTAAAAAAAATGTTTCCATAAATTCAATAAAATTAAGCTATGGGCTGATTACACTATAAGCGCACAAGCAGTTAATTCTCTTGTTTTAATCCTTGATTGAGATATTTCTAGTCTCGATCCAACATAATTTAATAAAAACGCTTGAATTAAGCGATTAATTGTGTTGAAAACAATCGATAACTAATAGCCGAACGCCTAATTTCCCAATAGTAATATCAGACTTATGCTCATAAATCATTCCCTTAGTGGATGCGATAACTTTTGGCGCTACCCAAAGCGGAGTCGCACCGCTTTGGGTAGCGCACGCCTGACAGGACAAAAAACCATAAACTTTGGATTGTCAAAATCATTCATGGGCATAGGTATATCCCATCTCCAAGTGGATACGATAGACCCATAAAGCTAATACTCAAAACGAAGAGGATAAATCGCAGACATTGCCCCTTTACAATCCTTTGAAGAGTTGATATACGATAGTTTTTTTATCTTATTATCTACTAAGATAAGCAAAAATATAGAGTTCGCGATTAAATAGCTCAACTTAAGTAAAGTAAAGTTTGTAGCACACCCTTTAGGGTTGAAAAGCCTTCAATACTTATGGCTTTAGCCATCACTACGAGCAAAATATATTTTGCGCTTAATCAGGTTGAGCTACTTAACAGCGATATTTCAATTACTATGGGTAATTTAATTAAATGATCGAGATTTTATTAGTAGACGATCAAACTCTTTTATGTGAAGTCCTAAAAACCTGGCTTGACGTTGAAGAAGACTTACGAGTACTAGGGGTTGCCCACAATGGTCAACAAGCGATCGAGCAGGTAGAAAAACTTCAACCTGATGTTGTCTTGATGGACATCGATATGCCACAAATGGATGGATTAAATGCAGCTCAAATTATCTGTCAGCGTTTTCCTCAGGTAAAAGTAATCTTTTTAAGCGGTTACGACGATGATTCTTACTTAGGAAAGTCTTTGAGAGCGGGTGCTAGAGGCTACTTGCTTAAAAACACTACCGCCGAAGAATTGGTGACCAAAATACGCTCGGTTTATAATAACGTTAATCTCTTAGAAAATCGAGAAAGTGATGCTATATCCTTGGAAACTGTTCAAATTCAATTGGAAGAATTAATTGAAAACTATAGAGCCAAATTTCAAGCCCAAATTGCTGAATATAAAAATTCAATTGAAAATATCGATCGCATCGAACACATAGAGCAAAAATACGAACAGCGTTTGAGTGAAATCGAATCAAAGCTTCACTCCGAACAGGCAAAAAAAATCAATCAACTCGAACATAAAAATCAGTCTAATTGGGAATCAATCCGCAAGGAATTGATTAACGTTAACAGTCAATTCGATCGGGCAAACCGTAACCTCGCTAACCAATTTAACCAACAACTAAATAATCTGAAACAAGATTTAGATGTAAAATTGTCTGTAGCTCTAGATGACTGGTCGCGTCAGCGTGCAGCCCTACAAGAATGGGCTGTTCAACGAGATGAAATGCGTCCTTCTCTAGAAGAGTACGAATCAAAAAGTCGTCACGAATTGATGAGCGTAGTCAATCCTATGAAAGCTTCTTTTAATGATGTAGATAAGCAGATTAAAAGAATGCGAAGTATCACCATGGGTTGTGGAATATTAACTCTCGTTGCTTTAGCTATTTCTGGCTTTTTATTAGTATCTGAAATCAAAACTAGCGATAGTTTATCAAAACCTGCACAACATTCTCTCAATCGATGATTAAATCATTATTATTCAGTTCTATATTATTGATTACTCAATCTATCGATCGCGATTCTAATTTTATTCAGTTACAACGCAGATTAGAAAGCTATGATTTTCAGGTCAATATTGCAACTCCGCCAGATTTGGAACTACCGAAGCAGCAAATAGACTTTCAACGTCGCCGAGTTAGAAAACCATTCGGATTGTTAAATACTGCTACCAAATCTATTTGGATTCATCCCATTGTCTTTGAATTGGGCATTAGCAATTCTGTCTTAATCCACGAAGCGATTCATGCTGCTCAAGTTTGTCGGGGAAATGGCAAGATACAAACTTTAGAATTAGAGATTGAACCGATTCAGCAGGCTAGACCATTTTTTAAGCGATATGTAGATATTCACCATCGAGCAGTTGAAAAGGAAGCTTATGCAGTGCAAACCCAACCCAATAGCTGGGAATTGGCAATGTCTCTCTTAGATAGATACTGCTAGCTAATAGTAACAATAACCAATAACCAATAACCAATAACCAATAACCAATAACCAATAACCAATAACTATCCTAAATCAACGCCATTAATTGCCTATCTAGCTCGATAAGATAATTTTTGCCATATTTAGTAGTTTCTAGATTATCTACCAGACTGGGGGGTAAATCTTGTTCGTATTCATCGCAACAAGAAGCAGTAGCAACAGCAATTGCAGTAACATAATTAATGTCAGTAGCACTGCGATACCCGCTTGTCATTTCAATACAGTTTTTTAATAGTTCGCTGAGACTATGATGATTCAACACCGCATCGATCGCTAGTGCGGAAGTTATTAGGCTAGAGTTGGTAATTTGCTTTTTTTCTCCTTGCAACCATTCTGTAGAAAGATAAATTGACAAAAAATCTTGGAGTCGAGCTTTTTTACCCAGACGATAGATAAAATAATGAGACATCAAGGAAATAGCGACACTGCTACCAATATCGTCGGGGTTATTATGAGTGAGGGCTGTTTGGGCGATGGTGGCTTTAATTACCCGAGCGGGCGTTGATAAAATTCCCAAAGAAATTGACCGAATTAAATAATTATCCTGGCTGCTGTAGGGATCGATATTACGAATGAATTCATCGCCGTTGCTGACTTTATCTAGCAAAGAAGCGAATCGATCTGGATAACCCTGTCGAGGATCTCTTTTAAACATCACCACGAAACTGTTAGCCACAAATTCTTTGACCAAAGGATGACCCAAAACGAGCATTTCGGCGATCGCAATATTGAGTTGAGTAATACCTGTATAGTAGCCAGGAGTCACCTCATCATCCGCATCGATCGAATACGAACTAAGATCGTTGCGCTCTCGAATAAACTCTTGAGAGCAATTATTCCATTGCTGGCTATAGGCATCTGCAATCGCTAATTCAAACAGCATAAATAAATTTCTGGTATAAAAAAGAAACTAGCTTACAGATAGGGTAAAGGCTAAAAGATAAAGGGTAAAGGCATCGATCTTTTCTTGATGGGAAAAATACAAAATAGACGAAGTCAACGCAAGGGGGGTGCTTTTAGCGCGGGGTACTGCTGACACAGCGAAAACCTGCAAAAATTTGTCGGACATGGGGATGATACCAATTGCGGAAGCTAGTTCTCAAACCCGCACTGTGAGTCGCCCAACTGCCTCCTTTGAGTACCCGATGTTGGCGATCGAAGTAAACTTCAGAATAACCAGAATAAGGATAGCTGCTAAATCCTTCGTATCCAGCAAACCAATCTGCTGTCCACTCCCAAACATTGCCCAACATATCCTGACAGCCATATTGACTGCGATCTGGGTAGGCATTGACAGGAGTTGTTGCACCGAGTATACCGCTATGATTGCATTTTGACGATGCTCCCAAGGATGCTTTTTCCCACTCTGCTTCTGTAGGTAACCGCCTACCCACAAAATTGCTGTATGCTTCGGCTTCGTAGTAGCTAACGCCACATACAGGGCGATCGCGCCAATCGGGGGGATAGCACCAATATAATGGTTGAGCGACGGGATTTTGTTGCAACCATTGCCAACCCTCTAGACTCCAATACTGAGGCTTTTGATAGCCACCAGCCAGCATAAACTGATGATATTGTCCGCAAGTTACGGGATAGCGATCGATCCAGTAGGTACGAAGGCGTACTTTATGGGAAGGACGCTCGTTGTCTTGAGCTATAATGCGATCGCTACCCATGATAAATTCTCCCTCTTCTACCTCTAGCATCTCGGTGAATTTGGGTTCGGAATTAGCTAATAATTTTGGCCGATCGAATTCTAATCCAGGATTTTGCTTTCGTTGTTGTTGGTGTAGTTGCCAAATCAAGGTGATAGTTTCGCTATGCTGGCTTTCGTGCTGAATTAGCCATTGCCAAAGTCTTTCTTGTTGTTTTATAGGTGCAGTTGCTAAATAATCTAAAACTTTCGCTCTAGTCTGGCTGAGGTAGTCTTGGATAACTGTTATGGTAGGGAGATTTTGACGCTCTTGTTTGGGTAGTCCATCCGCAGCAAATAGGCGGTTATATTGCAAGCTTTCGGCAGGCAAACCCCCTAGGTATTCTAAAATCCAGTAAGCTTCTGTAAATGCTATATGACCGAAATGCCAGCCAATCGGACTAAAATCGGGATGAGCTTGGCTATAAAACCAGGATTCATTAATTTCAATTTCAGCCAACAGATCTAGGGTACGATTGCGGACTTGCTCGATCGCGATGGTAATTGCTTGTCTACGAGAGGGAATGGACGCTAATTTCAAGATTTTTAGTTACGCTAATAATGCTTTTTTCTGGGCAGCTAATCCAGTCGCCTTCAAACATTGGTTCGGAAGCGACTATGACTGCATTGGGATATTGAGAATGGTTTTTTGTATAGTATAGGGTGGGAGTTTCTTTGCCCTCGCGGTTGGAGTAGCGAGAGGCAATTAATTCTGTGCCATTACTCAACGCTATATTGGCAGAAAAACCAACATCGTCGCTGCTGGCTAATGTGGTCAAGGTGGCAATGGTATTTTTTAAGGCTTCTTGCAGGCTAATATCTTGATCTTTTTCTAGTTCGTTAACGATCGAAGCAAAGATATGTTCTGAGTCGGTAGTGCCAAAGATATTTTTATAAGCAGTGTCTCCCAGGCTTTCTTTAATGGGACGAAAAAGGGTGTTGCGAAAGTCGTCAATAAAGCCATTGTGGACGAATAATAAATTTTGATGGGAAAATGGCTGGCAATTAATGGTATCTACCGAAAGACTAGAAGTTGCACTGCGCACGTACCCCAAATAAGATTTTGATTCGACATAACGAGCTAGTTCGGGTAAATTAGCATCATTCCAAATCGGTAAGATATTGCGGTAGGAGTATGGGAGAGTATCCCGCTTTGTATCGTACCAACCAACACCAAAACCATCTGCATTCAATAATCCCGCAGTCATTTCTTGGGGTTGATAGCTTTGCTTAATTAATGAATGTTCTGGCTCGATCAAGATACGGTCTAATTGAATTCGATCGCCGAGATAGGCTAATAAGCGACACATTTATAGCAGAATCGAGTTGAAAGTATGCGATCGATGATAGCACTGTTTTTGTCTTAGGGCAGAGATATAGCAATCCTATTTGAAACTAGAGAACGATCGGTTCTAACTGTCTTTAGTCATTAGTCATTAGATATGCTCCAAAATGATTTAGGACAGACATATCTAGGAGTTCTCGATCGAACTACAAAATAGGCAAAAAATAACGAGGGCTAGATACTAAATAGTTAGATCTACCCTCATTATGAGATCAAGTTATTTTGGAGAGTAAGAATTTGATACAGTTTATCAAAGCTGTGGTTGCCTATGACTTTGCTTACTTCTCGCTTTATACTGAATAGGGTAATAAACAATATAAATTAAATAATTTAAATTATTAGTTTAAATACTAGCACGCTTTTATATAAATTTACCTAGAAATATATCAAAAGATTGAGTCCTGGAATAGTACGAGAAAGCGTCCACAATAATAAAATGATGTACAAAACTCCCAGACTCCATTGATACCAAACTAAAGTAGCAATCGACCCTGGTAAAGAGCGATCGCGAACTCGAATGTCATTGAATCCTAATTTAAATATATTATTTAAACTAAAGTCATAATAATTGAGCCAATTCCAATTTTTTGACCAGAGAATTGCTTGATAGCGATCGCGAAAAAAAGGAAACCTAGGCATAATTGGCAGTCGTCCAATTAGTAATCTAAATTCTCGCATCGAACCATCTTCTACAAAGTAGCTAGTATCGAGCAGTTGATGAT
>CAYXWE010000032.1:0-12031 GCA_964468145.1 uncultured Pleurocapsa sp. | reverse complement strand
GGGGAATTAAACATCACCGATGGTGCTGCGTTTTCGTTAAGTGGGGAAGGAGAAGGTAATGCAGGAGATATTAATATTGATGCTGCTGCGATCTTCTTAGACAATGGTTCGATTATTGCCCAAAGCAATTCAGGAGAAGGCGGTAACATTACCCTACAAGTAGCAGATAATTTAACCCTCAGTAACAATAGCCAAATCTCTACCCGTGCGGGTACGGAAAACACTGGCGGTGGCAATGGGGGAAATATTAACATTACTGCCGAATTTATCATTGCCGATCCTATAGCCAACAGCGACATTACCGCTAATGCCTTTGCTGGCGACGGAGGCAACATTAACATCACCACGCAACAACTATTTGGCTTAGAATTTCGCCCCCAACTTACCTTATTTAGCGACATTACCGCATCTTCCGAATTTGGCATCGATGGCGCGATCGATCTCGAAATACTGCAACTCAACCCCGCCGAAAGTTTAACCAGACTCCCTGAAACGCCTACTGATTCTAGCAACCAAATAATAGCAGGATGCCCTGCCGATGGCGGTGCAAACTTTACCGTTATGGGTAGAGGTGGTTTACCTTTCGATCCTAGTCAGTCAGTGACAGAAGAGATTATTTTGCAGGGGTTTGAAACAGGTACGAATAAAACGGATTTAAACGCAGCTAAAGATATTCAACCTATGATTATTGAAGCGCAAGAATGGATTGTTAACCATCGGGGCAAAGTGGAATTAGTAGCGAGTTCGGCAAATGGTGCAAATATTAGGCAAAAGAGTCTTAATTGCAATCGCTAATAGATTATACAATGTATAATTAAATAACCATATTATCACAAGCAAATGGAAATTAAACTCAGAAAATGGGGAAACAGTATCGGGTTAAGAATTCCCCATAACCTCGCCCAAAGCTTTGGTATTGACGAGAACTCAACTGTAGAAATAAGCGAATCCGAAGACACATTAATCCTTAGAAAAAAACAAAATATAGATCTTGATGAATTAATAGCCAGTATTCCCGATGATTTTACCTATCCCGAAGATATTAACGATTTTGTTAATAGCAAGCCAGAGGGTGAGGAACTGATTTGAATATTAGTCGAGGTGAAGTAATTAGAATTAATTTAAACCCAACCCAGGGAAGAGAACAAAGAGGAAATGCTCGCCCTTGTTTAGTTTTAAGTAACACTAAATACAATCAAAAGCGTAAAGGAATAGTAATAGTTACTCCTTTAACTAGCACCATAAAACCAAAAGTGAAAATGATGATTGAGATTCCTAGTGGTTACAAAGCTAAAGGTTCGGTAGTTGCCGAACAAATACGTACTTTAGATTTGAATAGTCGCTGGTGGAAAACTACGGGGGAAATATTACCTGCGGAATTTGTCGATCGCGTGGTAGAAATATTTAGCTTAATTATCAGCTAGCTAAGATAAATAGTTTCTAAATTAAAGCAAGAAGACTTTATAAATTAAAGATAACTTTAATTTTAGTTGGTAAGAATATTATTATTTGACAATAATGCTTGGTAAATTTAAAAGTACTCTTATACTTGTTTTTGTGACTGCGATCGCAATTATTACTACTTCTGTGGCAACGGCACAATCAAACTATTTGAATACGGGAAAACAATATTACGATCGCGGTCAATATTGGGAGGCAATAGAGCTTTGGCAACAGGTAATAGAACGGGATAATGAGATTGAAAATAAGATTGCTGGGTATAACTATCAGGCGATCGCTTATCAGGATATTGGAGAATGGGAGAAGTCGGCCAAGGTAATTGATTCTGCTTTCGATCTTTTAGAAATTAACAATAATTCTTTTTTATACGCTCAGGTACTTAATACTAAAGGCAGCGGGGAATATAAAACTGGTGAGGCAGAATCTGCTATACAAACATGGCAGCAAGCAGAAGCTATTTATCGAGATTTGAATGAAGTAAAATTAGTGCTGCGATCGCAAATTAATCAGGCACAAGCATTTCGTACTTTAGGCTTTTATCGGCGAGCAAAAACTACTTTAGAAAGGGCAAGTAATGAGTTAAACGATTTGCCCGATTCTTTCTTGAAAGTTAAAGCTGGGCAAAGTTTGGGTATAACTTTGAGATCGATGGGGGATTTAGCCCAATCCCAGCAAGTATTGAATCGTAGTTTGAATATTGCCCGACAAATCAATGCACCCATTGAATCAATTCAGCTTAGTTTGGCTAATACTGCTAAAGCCAGAGAAGATTATCAAACCGCACAAACCATCTATCAACAGGTGCGAGTTAGCACTAGGGATCTGCAAACTAAAATCGACGCATCTTTAAATTTGCTGGATCTATTAACGATAACCCAACAAACCGACGTTGCTAGAGAATTAGCGATCGCCTTGGCATCTGACATAGATGGTTTACCTCTTAGTTTGGGAAAAATATACGCTGGAGTAAATTTAGCCAGCAAGGCGATGGCATTGGGAGACAAATCCTATTCGAGAGAAATCAAAAATATTCTTACCTCTGCCAGAGAACAAGCAGAGAAATTAAATAGCGAACGCGCTAAAGCCTATACTGTAGGCGAATTAGGACATTATTACGAACAGCAGCAGCAGTGGCAAGAAGCCTCAAAATTTACTCAAGAAGCAATTCTCCTCGCTCAAAATGCCCGCGCTACCGATATTGCTGCTAACTGGTATTGGCAACAGGGCAGAATACTCAAGGCAAGAGGAGAAACAGATAAAGCAATCGCATCTTACGAACAAGGGGTAGATACCCTGCAGTCTCTACGTCGAGACTTGGTAGCCATAGATTCCGATGTGCGTTTTGATTATCGCGATCGCGTCGAACCAGTATATCGTCAATACGTGCAGTTGTTATTAACCGAAGTAGACAATCTTCCACCTCAAACCCAACAAGAACATCTACAAAAATCGAGAAAGGCGATCGAAGCTTTGCAATTAGCAGAATTAGAAAACTATTTTCGCGAAGCTTGTGTCGTCTATCAACCAAAGGAAATCGAATCAATAGATCCAACAGCAGCAGTTATTTATCCGATCTTGCTAGAAGATCGTCTGGAGGTAATTCTTTCTCTACCCAATGAACCTCTACAGCATTATGGCAACAGCCTGATATCCCAAGCCAGAGAGCAAATTTTTCGCGATATCAATCAAACCCTCAACCCCGTCTTTCTCTCTGAGGAAGTAATACCCCCCGCTAGACAGTTATACGACTGGCTAATTCGCCCAGGTAAAGTTAGTTTGCAACAGCAGAATATCAAGACGATCGTATTTGTCTTAGACGATCTGCTACGAAGTATTCCGATGTCGGTATTGTATGACGGCGAGAATTATCTAGTCGAACAATACAACATTGCTTTAACTCCTGGCTTGCAACTGCTGACATCCACCAACAATGCCACCAAATATAAAACCCTTACAGGTGGTTTAACCGCAGCGCGTCAGGGATTTCCTCCTTTGCCCAAAGTAGAATCAGAATTAGTGCAAATAAACAGCCTCGTACCATCCGAGATCTTAATCGACGATCGCTTTACCCGCAGTAATTTCCAAACCCAGATCGAACGAGAATCCTTTTCTACGGTACACCTAGCTACTCACGGACAGTTTAGTTCCAATGCTGAAGATACATTTTTACTAACCTGGGGGGATAAAATCAATGTCAAAGATATAGGTAATCTAGTGCAAAATAAAGGAGAAAATCCGATCGAGTTACTAGTACTTAGTGCTTGTGAAACCGCAGCGGGCGATCGCCGTGCAGCCTTGGGTATAGCAGGTGTTGCAGTGCGATCGGGTGCCAGAAGTACTGTTGCTACTCTGTGGGCAGTGCGAGATGATTCGACAGCCTTGTTGATGTCTGAATTTTACCGTCGTTTGGTACAACCTGGAAGTACTAAAGCGGAGGCTTTGCGACAGGCGCAACTATCTTTAATCGATAATCCAAAATACAATCATCCTTATTATTGGTCGTCTTTTGTCTTGATTGGTAATTGGCAATAAACAATGTTTAATGTTTAGTTGCCGAATAGAAACAAAGGCTTGATTTTGAACTTTGCCATTATTAATATTTTGTTTCCAAAGAGGATTTTTGCCAATAATCAACTTACCTATTCCATGTTTATCGAGATGATTTATTATCGATCTACTGCAAACATGAAGGTAAGCATCTACTTGATTATTTCGTTTGGCAGTTAACCGAGAAATTTTTTTAGATGTGTTTTTCTTATCTTTAAGGTGAACCTGGAGTTTGGCTTTAGTTTTATTGCTTATATAGTTTAGATAAATTTTTTCAAAAATGAAAAGTTAGAATGTCTGTTATGAGCGATCGTCATACTGGGAATTAGGGCGTGTCATCAATTAGAGAGAATGATGCTTTTGAAGGCATTTTGACGAGATACAAGGAAAAAAATGTTCTGCGTAGCAGAGCTACGGAGGTTATTTTTTGACACAGTAGGTCGTTAAAAGGTCGAAAAAAGTACTTTTTATTTAATTGATGACACGCCCTAAGTATCTTGTGCAAAAATGAAATGTATCAATCCATTTTATAGCTTATTCATGGATTCTGAGAAAGCCTTAAGTATTGTCGAGCAATTGCTCCAAAAACAACTTACCCAAATCGAACAACGGGTGTTGATTCTATCTTGGGAAGGTCAGTCTTATAAAGAGATTGAGGAGAATACGGGCTATGTAATTGGATATCTACGGGATATTGGTTCTAATCTTTGGAAAGAACTATCGGAGATTTTGCAAAAGCGGGTGACCAAAAAAAACTTACCTTTGGTACTCGAACAATTAGAAAATGAAGATTCTGTATTGCCGATCGCGCGGAGGATCGATTATCCTACAAAGCAACTGAATGCAGCTACTATACCGAGTGAAAAAGAATTAATCGGTTTTCCTAGTGCGCCGATGCCTGCTAATTCCCGATTGTATGTCAAACGCCCCCCGTAGAAAAATTAGCTCGTGGCGAAATTGCCCGTCAAGGATGTTTGTTGAGGATCAAAGCACCGCAAAAGATGGGTAAGAGTTCTTTGCTCAATCAGGTAATTGCCCAAGCAGATAGTCTGGGATATCGGATTGCTTACCTTGATTTCAGGGATGTAGAAGAGGCGGTTTTTAATTCGATAGATCGTTTGCTGCACTGGTTTTGTGCTGCGATATGCCAGCAATTAGATCTTCCCCCCAACTTGGATTATTACTGGGATGAGGATATGGGTAGCAAGATTAGTTGTAAGCTCTTTTTAGAAAGCTATCTGCTCAAACATATAGATCGCCCGCTATTATTGACTATCGACGAAATTAACCGCATCCTGGAACATCCCCAGACAGCGGTAGATTTCTTGCCGATGTTGCGATCGTTCCACGAACAGTCTCGGCGCAGTACATTGTGGCAGAAGTTACGTTTGGTATTGGTATATTCTACCGATCTCTACGTTCCCCTCAATATCAATCAGTCGCCATTCAATGTTGGCTTATCAGTAAAGTTACCGCCTTTTAATTGCGAGCAGGTTAGAGATTTGGCCCAGAGATACGAACTAGATTGGCAAGATAATGAAATCGAAGGATTGATGTCTTTGATTGGGGGACATCCCTATCTGGTCAATATTGCCCTATATTATCTCAGTCACGAAATTATCGATCTCGAAGGGCTATTAGCAGATGCGCCCAAACCAACGGGAATATATAGCCAACACCTGCAGAGTTATTTTGTGCTGCTGCAAAAAGAACCTGAATTGATGTCAGCGATGTATAAGCTTGCTAATAGTAGCGAACCTCTCAGATTAGACGTGCTAGTAGCATACAAACTAGAAAGCATGGGACTAGTTGAATTGGATAGTTTTTTCGCCGAGGTTAGCTGTCAATTGTATCGTTTATATTTTCAAGAAGTTTTAAACGGAGTTGGTAGTTAATCCTTCGGGGTTATCGAACCTAGTGATAATAATGGCTTCAGCCATTACTACTAACTACTAAAGTTGGCAAAATGCTTCTAAGAAAAACTCGATGGTAATGGGTTTGAGCCATCCTTTGGCGATCGCAATTTCGCCAAACCGCATTTTGCTTGTTTTTTGTTCTGCTAAAATCTGCTCGACTTGGTTGTCGTTTAGAAGTTTGGCTGCTTTTAAATATTGTCCCAAAGGATTTTTATTCTTGGATAGTTTTGGTAATTCTTCAACTAAAAAATTGATTCTGTCTTCGGTTGACCAATTTTCCGATTCTGTCAGTCGATTGTATTGTTCGATCCAACAGTGAAATCGATATAGTCGAGCTTGCTGTTTGAAATTGGATCGAACTCGATAGTTGCTATCGTCTATTGGTGACTCTTGGGAAAAATCGAAATAGCTATTCAGTTTTTGCCGAATTAATAGCCAGAAAAAGAGCCAGCTATCTAATGGATATCTTTTCCATAAACGTTTGGGTTCTGATACTAAACGATACAGCCATTCTAATCCCACTTGACTCATCCAGCGAGGGGATCTTTTAACGATGCCAGCCTCAAAATTAATCGTTGCGCCGATAGCTAGAAATGTTTTAACTTTGGGCAAGTACGGTTTGTGTTTGATAATCCATTTTTCCTGTTTGGGCGCGCCGACTCCTACTGCCAATACCGTTGCTCCAGAAGTATTAATTAGCTCTATAATGCGATCGCATTCTTGGGGATCTTTTTCAAAGCCAAATGGTGGTGAATATGCGCCGATAATTATTTCTCTTCCCACTTGATGGTTGATTTTCTGACGAGCTAAATTTACTGTTTGGTTATCTCCTCCCAACAAGAAGATTTTTATCTGGCGATCGCCTTTAAAGTGATTATAGAAACTAGGAAATAAGTCCGAACCAGAGATTTTTTCAACTATTCTAGTCCCCAAAAAATAGGAAGCATAAAGCAAAATTTGACTATCGCACACTACATAATCTGCCTGCTGATATACGCAGTAAAATTCGCGATCGCTTTGTAATTTGATGATATGGTCTACGTTTGGAGTAAAGACTACCCCTCCCATTTTTAGCTTTTCTAGTAGGGTTTGATGCGAGATATTGTCTATTTCTAAATTAATGATTTTAATTTTCTTGGTATTATTTTGTTGAATAATTGTTACCATACATACCTTTATTTTAATTTTTTTAAAATAAACCGCAGAGAACCCAGAGGAAAGATAAAAGAGAGTTTTTCCTCAAGGCTATAATTAATTATTGAAGGTAATTAAACCCCCATCGCCAAGACCGCAAAATTCTTGCTGCTGCGTATAGTTTTCTAATAAGGGAAAATAGACAATTACTTTATACATTGTTTCTTTTTCTACTGTATCGTCGGCTAAATACGAATGAGAAATTGAAGTTTTGTCGTAAGGCAAATTTAGTGCGCGTAGTTCGGAGGATTCCTCCCCAAGCTGTTGACCGACGAGTACTTGTACCGACGAGTACTTGTACCGACGAGTGCTTGCACTGCGCAGCGATTTTACTTTTGTTTGGTTGTATTGAGCCAGAGATTCGATTGCAGATATTTTTCCTGTAAGATTATGAGGATTTTTTCCCAATTTGAAACCTACTGGTTGCTGAAAATCGATCTGGCGCAAACTTTCGCCACTCAAATCAACTTCAACCCACAAATTTTGACAGCTAAGTAAATCAAATATTGTTTCGTCTTTGGCAACTATTCGATCCCCAGGAGAAGTAATTTGTTTGATAATACCGTTTGAGGGAGCTTTCAGCGCGATCGCTTCAGAAGAATCTAACAATTCATCGTTTACTTGCTGTAAACGATCGTGCAAATTAGCCAAGTCTGTTTCTAATACCCCAATGATTTTTGACCGCGTGCTAACTTGATTTTGCCAACCATTGAGTTGTTGCTGTAGTTCTCGTTCTATTTTTAACTCTGCTATTTGGCTGTCTTTTGACTGTTGCTGACTATTTTTATTTTGAACTAATTCGCTTTTGGCATTTAACCAAGTTTGTCTGGCGCGAGTTAGTTCCGATCGCGAAACAATATTTTGCTGGTTTAGTTGTTTTAAACTTTGATAATCTTTATATGCCTCGGCGACTTGGGTATTGAGTTTATTTAGCTGAGGTAACAAACTAGCGGTCAATTTATTTCGATCGCCGATACTGCTGGTTAATAGTTGCTTTAGCTTTTGCTGCTTTTGTTTCAATTGAGCCAGTTCCCCAGCCAGCGACTGTTTTTGCGCTTCGATCTGCCGTTTGGTTTGCTCGATTTTTGTTGAGGTTGCATCTTTCTCCTGTTGCAGTCTAGCTGTTTCGGGTTCAATTTGAGCCACCACATCATTTACCCTAATTAGATCGCCAACTTGGCGATCGATTCGGGCAACTGTACCCGAACTAGGACTTTTGATTGCTACAGTATTGCTGTTAATTGTGCCGTATTTAGTTATCGGTTGAAAAGAATCAATGCGATCGCTATGTGCCATAGCTGCTGATATTCCTGCCATACAACCCAAAGCGATCGGCAGCATAATCCAGCTAACTTCTCGCCAACGCTTTTGTGGTTTGCCTGGAAGTTGGAGTCGATCTTCAATCGAATTAACTTTAAATATAAGATTATCCGATTTCTCTGGGAAAACAGGGGCAAAATTCAACGAATCTAACTTATCTAATTTAAAATCCCCCTGATTCAATTCATCGCTACCCAAGTTACCCGAAGTTTGCAATCCCAGATGATAGTTATCGCCCTCCTGGGCAATATCTGATTCTAAAACAACTCCATTTAAAGCGATAGATAGTTGCTTTACCTGACTAAAAACGCTGTTACCAATATGTTTATAGCCTCGATATACCGAACGAATTGCCTGTTTTAATTCCTCAATCGAACTCTCTTTAAGTAAATATCCCTGACAACCAATACTTAATACTTTGTTGAGAACAAATTCGTTTACTTTTTCAGCATAAACCACTATTTTAAACAAACTGTCGCTGGAGATGCGATCGCGATTTTTATTTAGCTCTAAAAAAATCTTAAGGTAGCTAAAATCTGCTTCATCTAGATTGTCGAGGCTAACTAAAATTAAATCTGGTTTTATACGATTGAGTACAGAAACCTTAACATCTTTGTTTTCGCAGGTAAAAACTTGTAGGTCGTTTTCTTCTTCTAATGAAACTTTTATTCCTTCTCGAACTATTTTTTGACGCTCGATTAAAAAAACTTTAATCATTTTCAATAATCTTAATAGGAACTTTTGCTCGCTTATTTTGATATATAAGCGATAAAAGTGAGACTCCAAATGTATAACTATTACGATACACTTTTTTTTATCCGTAAAATTATATAGAAACAAATCTCTTACTTTTATGACGCAGTATCTTATGATTGACATTTGTAAACTACTGAAATTACTAAGTTAATTTATGTATCAAAAATAAGATATAGATATATCAATAGTAATCATAATATTTATTGAAAATTGATTATTTACATCATCTTATAGTCAGCATAAATGTATCTATTAATACTTATTTCAACAAGAAAATTACAGGTATAAATCTATTGGAAAATACAATCTGACAAAATAAACCATTAAAGTCATAAAGTCTGTTTTGTTGAGTAAAAATTGAGTTGAAGTTTAAATTTTTAAAATACAGCGAAATAACCGAAAATAAAAAAGTAAAGTACCGTTAGCTAAATGAAATACCAATATCAGGTAGGAGGTAGTCTTGCAGTCGATGCGGTTAGCTATGTAGCAAGAAAAGCAGACGGAGAACTATACGATCGCTTACTAGAAGGGGACTATTGTTATATATTTAATTCCCGTCAGATGGGAAAGTCTTCTTTATTAGTACGGGCTTTTTATCGTTTGAAGCAAAAAGGCGATCGCCTAAATCATACCCTAATTTACCAATGCCCATTTTCCTAACGAAAAAATATTTATTTTTATCGACGAGATAGATACTATCCTCAGTCTCGATTTTACCGTTGACGACTTGTTCGCCTTGATTCGTTACTGTCACGAACGTCGAACGATTAATCCCGACTATCAAAGAATTACCTTTGCCCTCAGTGGAGTTGCTACACCATCAGATTTAATTCGCGATCGCCAACGTACCCCGTTTAACATCGGTCGGGCGATCGCTTTAAATAACTTTCAGATTGAAGAAGTAAAGCCTCTGTTAGCGGGATTAAAGCATAATGATAATGCTGACAAACTGATGCAGGCAGTTCTCTATTGGACGGGAGGACAGCCTTTTTTAACTCAAAAACTTTGTAATTTAATTGCATCTTATGATGACTCAACTAAATTGAGAAATAATGAAAGTTTGTATGTCGACAACATAGTTAAAACCAAAATTATTAACAATTGGGAATCTCAAGACGAACCAGAACATTTTCGGACAATTCGCGATCGCTTGTTTTCTCAGAAAAAACTGACAGGAAGATTATTAGGCATTTACCAACAAATTATTACAGGTCAACGAGTAAAAAAAGTCCCGATGAAAAGTCCCTCGCCATGGGTTCACAAGGATCGGAACTTTTACTATACGATATTGATGGTAACGAGATCGATCGCATCGATGCTACTCCTTGGTCGGAAACTTTCAGTCCCGATGGTAATTTAATTGCGGTTGCTAATGCCGATAGTACCGTAACTTTATGGAATTGGCGAGAAAAATCTATAACTAAGCTGGAAGGACATCAGGGAGAAGTTTTTGATGTTGATTTTAGTCCTGATGGTAAGTATGTTGTTTCTAGTAGCAGCGATCGCACGATAAAATTATGGAGTACAGATGGTACTCTAATCAAAACGTTATACGGTCATGATGCTAACGTAAGAGCGGTTAGATTTAGTCCCGATGGTAGATATATCGTTTCGGGAAGTGCCGATAAAACCGCCACGATTTGGGATATCGAACAAATTCTCGATCTCGACGAATTAGCCTATGCTTGCGATTTAGTTCGAGATTACTTACACCACAATGCCCAAGTCGAAGAAAGCGATCGCAATCTTTGTTCGTAGTCAGCCTTTTAGGGCTATGAATATACAGAATAAATTCAAAGTTAGGATATATTTTCCTAGTTTCTTTTATTCTCTTCTTTCCTTTTTTTTAGAAAACTATTTTTTGGGTCATGTATATAAAATTTTTCTGTGTAAAATAGTACAAAAATGTATTTTTAATAAAAAATAAATGTATGTTTCATAACAATATCTTGAAGGCAAATATTAAGTATTCGCGTTTGCCAGATCGAGACAAAACGAGATAGACTAATCTATGTAGTTGTTGGCTGCCATAGGATGCAAGCAGTTTATAAGTTAACATAGAAAGCCAATCTTTATTATTATTTAAAATTTTGCTCGTTAAAAAAGCGATTGCCAAGATAGTTTCTTCCCTTCTTAGATTGCTATCTTGAAAAATACGTTTTTAAAATATCTCTTAGATAAAAACACTTCATAAACTCGACATTTTCGTTTGATTTTACGGGTAAACCAACTAGTCTCATAAAACCATAACAATTAAAGTTAAAATGCTACTTTAAATTGCTATCTTTACTTGTATAAATAAAATACTCACTCCATAGTGAAACTACTGACGCAACAACAAAGGAAGTTATTAATATGGGATACGAGCCAAGAACTCAAGCAATATATCAAATTACCGAAAGAGATGCGATCGTAGTAAAGCCCCCCGAAACTTTAGAGGATATGTGGGCGACTGATGTATTTAGTCTGAGCAAAATGCAAGCCTGTCTCCCCAAGGCGGTGTACAAATCTCTGAAAAACACCATTAAATCTGATGCCAAACTAGATCCCTCCGTAGCGGATATCGTGGCAGCAGCGATGAAAGACTGGGCAATGTCTAAAGGTGCATTGTACTATGCTCACGTTTTTTATCCCTTAACCAATGCCACCGCCGAGAAGCACGATGGTTTTATTTCGGTACAGAGTGATGGTACGGTAATTTCTGAGTTTTCTGGTAAGACCTTGATTAAAGGCGAACCCGACGGTTCATCTTTCCCTAACGGTGGTATTCGCTCGACTTTTGAAGCTCGTGGCTATACTGCTTGGGATGTTACTTCTCCTGCCTACGTAATGGAAAC
>CAYXWE010000031.1:0-12217 GCA_964468145.1 uncultured Pleurocapsa sp. | reverse complement strand
ACCAAAGACCAAAAACCAAAGACCAAAGACCAAAAACCAAAGACCAAAGACCAAAAACCAAAGACCAAAGACCAAAAACCAAAGACCAAAGACCAAAGACAAAAAGCCAAAAACCAAAAACCAAAAGCCAAAAACCAAAAACCAAAGACAAAAAACTATTTAAACTTATCTAAAATCTTACTAACTAAACCAGGTTCGGTTAAAATTCCTTGACTGGGACTAAAGAGAAATGCTAGTAAGAAAAAGACAAATATAACCAAGACGATCGCAGCACCAGAGGGAAGATCGAAATAGTAGCTAAGATACATTCCCGTAACGCTAGAAGTTGCCCCGATAATTGAGCCTAGGCACATCATTTGGTATAGTTCTTTGACTAATAAATATGCTGTAATAGCAGGGCCTACTAATAAAGACATTACTAGTAATACGCCTACAGTTTGCATACTAGCGACGATGGTTAAGGTAATGGCACAAATTAAACCAAGATAAAGTAAATTAACGGGCAAGCCACAGGCTTTTGCTCCTAATGGATCGAAGGTATAAAATTCTAATTCTTTATAAAAGAGTTTGGTTAATAATAAAATAATTAGTGTAATAATAATGGTACGCCAAACATCTTCACTAGTAACCCCTAAAATATCCCCAAATAAAATCTCATCTAAATTGATTTGATTAGTCTTTAATGAGCTAATTAAAATTACTCCTAATGCCAAAAAACTAGTGAGGGTAAGTGCCATTGCAGCATCAACTTTAATTCGCGATCGCTTTTGAATACCGATGACCACTAAAGAACTTAATACCCCTGCAACAAAAGCTCCAATTGCTAAATTTATTTCTAAAAAAAAAGCGATAGAAATTCCTGGTAACACTGCATGAGAAATAACCCCGCTCATCATGCCCATCTGCTGCAAAATTAAGTAGCTGCCCACTACCGCGCCCAAAATTCCTAAAGATAAGCCAATGGCGATCGCCTGACGCATAAATTCAAATTCTAGGGGTTCGCTCAACCAAGTTAGCATTGTTTGGGTTATTTAATTCAATGGTGGCGGATTGATAATTAATTGGGAGATAGCGGTCGTATGCTTGATTAATATTTTCGTTGGTTAATACTGATTCAATTGAACCCGAAGCAATTAATCTTTTATTTAATAATAATAGTTGGTCGTAATTAGATAAGGTTTCCCCCAAATCGTGACTAATTACTAACAAAGTTTTTTGTTGGGCTTTTAATTCAGCAAAGATATTAAATATAATACTTTCTGTCTGTCGATCTACATTATTAAAAGGTTCATCGAGTAAAAATAAATCTGCCTCTGCAGCGATCGCTTTTGCTAAAAATACTCGCTGCTGTTGTCCTCCCGAAAGTTCTCGAATTTGACAAGAACGATGTTGCCACATTCCCACTCTCTGTAAGGCATCGCGTACTATTCTACGAGAATGTTTACTATAACTTTTAAACCAGCCTGTAGAAGATATCCGCCCCATCATGACGACTTTTTCTACCGTTACGGGATAGTCCCAATCAATTTGCGATCGCTGGGGGACATAAGCTACTTTGTTTAATTGTTCGGTGACTGGCTTATTTAACCAGCGAATTCTGCCCTCTTTATGGGGTATCAATCCCAAGATAGCTTTAATTAGCGTGCTTTTCCCCGCACCGTTAGCACCCAACAAACCTGTTACTTGTCCCGGCTGTAGCGTAAAAGAGACATTTTCGACTGCCCATGTGTGACGATAATTTACGCTCAAGTTACAAACTTCTAACATCAACTAATAATAATGAGATTGGTTATCGTTCTACATTATAATAATCATCATTCTCATTTCGCTCATTGGCTATCTATAGTTTAAAACAGTTAAGGATTTTGCTGCTAGCTATAGGAATCAGGAATCTCTGTGAGAACAAACCAATAAAAAAGAACTAATAACGGCAAATCCAGCCGTAATAATTTTCGCAAATCCCAGAGGATTGCAATGAATAAGGGTTCTAAGCTTTTTAATTCAGTAATATTATATATAGTGTGATGTTGAATATATCAAATTTTAAAAATATCGTTAGTTTGCTTGTTTTGGGCTGCGCTGCGGGTTTGAATAGTTGCAGTACGAATAATAGTAATAATATCGCTCAAGCTCAAGAAACGCCGAATATAGTAGCGTCTCATAATATTTTGTGTGACTTAATAGAAACAATTGCCGAAGACACAGTAAATTTAACCTGTTTAATCGATTCGAGCCAAAATCCTCACACCTATCGTCCTACTCCTTCTCAAGGTAAGGCGATCGAGGAAGCTCAATTAATTTTGTACGGTGGGTATCAATTAGAGCCTCAGATTGTAGAGTTAATCGAAGCAACAGAAACTCCCGCACCAAAAATACCAGTATACGAGCAGGTAGTCACCGAACCAATTCAAACCTCAGCAGAGTCCCATTCCCATTCAGAAGAATCTCATTCAGAAGAATCCCATTCAGAAGAATCTCATTCAGAAGAATCTCATTCAGAAGAATCCCATTCAGAAGAATCCCATTCAGAAAAATCCGATGGAGAAAAAGCAGAAGAATTACAGCCCGATCCTCATGTTTGGTTAAATGTAGAAAATGCAGTAAAAATGGTCGAGTTAATACAACCAATCTTATTGCAGTTGAATCCTCAAGCAGCAGAACAATACTTACAAAATACCACTACTTTAACCGAAACATTGTGGCAATTAGATACATGGATTGACGAGCAAATTGCCACTATTCCCCAAGGAAGAAGAGTTTTAGTTACTACCCACGATTCATTCAATTACTACGCGCAAGCTTACTATCTCGAAGATTATCATACCCTGCAAGGATTGAGTTCGGAGTCTTCCCCTACAGCTTCTCAAGTTAAAAAATTAGCCACAGAAATAGAGGAAACAGGAGTACCAACTATTTTTGTCGAATTTACTACAAGCGATCGCGTGATGCGAAATGTTGCTCGTACTGCCAAAGTCGAAGTATCTCCAGACACACTCTATGCAGATGGTTTGGGAGAAGCGGATAACTATATTGAGATGATGTCTCACAATACCTGTAGCATTGTTAACGGTTTAGGAGGAGAATGTCAGGAGTTTGGGAAATAAGAAATAAAAAATAAGAAGTGCGTTAATGCTTATCCCTCAAGATTTCACGATCGATTATGTTAGCAAATACAATATCACCCCAGGAGAATTAGAAGTATTGTTAGCAGCTTTGGGGGGGAAAGCGATCGCCGATATTGCAGGGGAATTAAATATTCAGGCGAATGCAGTACGCAAAAGGTTGGGAGAAGTCTATCAAAAGTTTGGTATAAAGGGAAAAGGGCCTGGTAAATTAGTTAAACTACAGCAAATACTCGTCAGGGCCTATCAAGAACAAACGGCGAGAAAAAGGATAGTTTTAGTTTGGTCGGGAGAAGGGGGAAAGCACCAAGCAGAGGGCTTGCAGAAAACAATTTTTAAACATCCACAACTTGAGGTTGTGCTGTGTCGTCGGGATATATCCGCATCGTCTTGGCGTAATGAAGCGGAATTATCTTTGGATAATGTTACCTTGGGGATTTGCTGCTTGAGTAACATTACTACCGCCATTCATTTGAATTTTGGTTTTTTATTAGGTAGGGTCAAACGTCTGCATCTATTGAAGTTTCAGCAATCTTTACCTGAAATATTTGCAGACTTTCCTGTGGTAGATGCCCAAGAGCGATCGCAACTATCGGACTTATTACAGACATTAATTGGTACAGAGGAAGCTAAAACCTGGATTGAATATCAATTCCCCCAGTGGCAAAATATTTTACGCACCATTGCTGTGTTGCAAACCTCTTCTGTAGGGGAACGCAGTTGGGCGCAAGTTACTACTTCTATAGCAGAAGCGATTAAGGCTTTAGAGCAAAATCAATATTTAAGCGATCGCGATTGTTTTCACCACATTGTCTTACATTCTTTAGCAGAAATAAATCATCAGCTAGAAACTACTCATAGTTCTCATTTGATTCCTGCAAGTATGTATCCCCGCTATCTCATGTCCCTACAAAAGCGATCGCAGATTTCAATCAAGGCTTTGACTTTGGTAGATCGGGATGAGGATTTTTGGCAACAGGAAATGGGACGAGAAATTCGTTCTTCGACTCAATGTGAAAGCGTGCGGGTGTTTGTCTTTACCACGCCTAATATGTTCGAGCGCAATTTTGAGATTTTATTAGAACAGGCGGAGAAATATCGAGTACGAGTAGTTAGCTATCAAAAACTCTCCCAAGATTTTCCCGATTACTGTAAAAGCTTTGGTATTATTGCCTCAAAAGAAAGCCAACTCTTGGCAGAATATGTAACTCGCGGTACGGTGAAATACAATCGCTTCTGCGCCGAAACTTTGGAGGTAAGCAAGCACGAGAAAATATTAACGGCAATTATCGATAGTGCGATCGAGATTAATCAACCGCCTCAACCCAGAGAAACAGAAGCAATACTGCTGCAAATGCGCGAAATTAGAGATTTAGTATTCGAGCGATCGCGATTTGCCGTGAAATCTGTAGGTATATCCCAATATCTCAATATTGAAAATTACGATCGCTGCGGATCGCATCGAGATTTTTTTGCACCTTTAGTCGCTCAAATGCTAGCCATTTTCGAGCAACATTACAAACAGCGGAGCAAATTACCTCGTATCTTGGAATTGGGGGCAAAAACAGGACACTTTACCCAATATTTAGCTAAAATAAATGCAGATATCTGGGCTTTGGAACTCGATTGGGTCTGTTACAAAAAACTAGTATACAATCTGGATGCAGATTTAAACCAGATTACTATCGAGCATAAAGATAGTTGTGCCTACGATCCGCCCTATCAATTTAAATATATCTTTTCTTGCCTGGGCGATCGCCATATTGATTTAGCAGATAAAGAAAAATATCTGAAAAATATTAAGCGTAATTTAGAACGGGGTGGCTTACTCATTGTGGGGGGCGAATTTTTACCGCCTTACGATCTTCGCGACAGCTATACCCGTCAAACTGCAGTAGAAACTTATCATCGCTACTGTATGAAATTAGCCGAACAAAACAGCAACAAGCCTTGCGACATAGCTGCCCAACGCCAATTAATTACTTTAGCCACCGAAACTTTCAACTGCGCCATAACTAACCAGGGAGACTATAAACTTAGCTGCGAACATTACGAACATCTATTGCGCAAAACGGGTTTCACTTTTACCAAACAGCAGGTTAATTCTTCCATTTACGAACAAGAAGGAGGAGTGTTTATTTACAAAGCTTGGTTAAATAGTTGACACTAATATGCGGTAAACCGTATTTTACTTTGGATTTTCCACTGTCATACAATAGATCGTATAAACAAAATAATAAATATAAATGTTTTAGATAATCTGATAATTTATTTAATTATCAGAATCGATCGCATTAAGTAAGTTGAGTTAAATATTATGGGATTTTTTGATTCTCAAGTAGTCCAAGAAGAAGCTAAAAAGTTGTTTGACGATTACCAGTCTCTAATGAAGCTAGGGAGCGAATACGGTAAATTCGACCGCGAAGGTAAAAAAATGTTTATCGAGCAGATGGAGAGCCTAATGGATCGCTACCGCATCTTTATGAAGCGTTTTGAGCTTTCTGAAGATTTTATGGCACAAATGACCGTACAGCAACTTAAAACACAACTCAATCAGTTTGGTATGACTCCGCAACAGATGTTCGACCAAATGGAAGTAACTCTAGAAAGAATGAAAGCAGAAATCAAACCATAGTTTGCAATTTAATATAGCAATTGGGGTTGATTCGCCAACAATTTTCTCTTCTCTTTCCTCTGCGGTTTATTTAAAAAAATCTTTTCATGTAACGCTCTGCGAGCGCTATATTTATAGCAGTCGAAGCAAATATTAGGACGGTTTAAAAAGTCTCACCCAGAGTCAAGGACATGGCTTTTGAGGTTTCCTCAAAAGTTTAAATTGTCCGTGCAAAGGCGCAAAGAGACTCAAAGATGTTTTAACCTATAGTTCTATGGCTATACTTGAAAATTAATTTACTGTATAAGTAATTTCTTCTACTTGTCCTGGTGCGCCCAGGATTTTTTGTTGTTCGTTATTGAAGCTAATTACTACGCCCCCTGCATTACCAGCACGGATCGTAACCTCACGCTTTCCACTCCATTGACGTTGAGTACCCTTGGGTAAGATGCCTTCAAAAGCAACTCGATCGTCTACCATTACTTTGAGCCAGCAACGCTCTTGGAGGTTAATACCTACGGTGACTGATTCAGAATCGCTAGATTGGGAAACAAACTGAGATGCAGCAGTAGATGAATTATCTGGAACTGTCGGTTTGTTTTGAGGCGGTACTACTGCTACATCTGTCCTTGGTTTCTCAATGGGGGCTTGATTGATAATTACAGGACGTTCGACTAAAGCTGTAATGCCCTTAACAGAAATAATCACCAACAAAATATACATTAAATATAAATGGAGCGATCGCAACTGAAAATTCAGCCAGTATTTACGTTTCACTTTGGGCTGAGATTCTAACTCCTCCTCGCTGGCGGTGACTGCTTCAAATTCGATCTGATGCGCTCCTAATTCCTGGGCAAATTTTTTGACTAAAGCCTGAATATAAAAAGGTTCGGGTAATTCTTCTAGATCTGCGGTTTCAATGGCTGCTAATAACCGTTGAGAAATTCTGGTTTTCTCCGAGATTGATGCCAAAGAAATCGAGCTTGACAAGCGAATATCTCTAAGTTGAGAACCGATTTCTTGTAGCTGTAGCTGCTGTTTTTCAGTTAAATTACTTTTAGTCATCTACTGCTCTCCCTGGTTTTGCAGCAATCTTTTGAAGTTTCCTATTATAATAATTTTTGAGAAAATCTATTTCCGCTGCTTGAAGATGTCGATACTTCCCCGAAACAAGTTCATTTCGATTATTACCGTTTAAGGCGATCGAACCAATAGCAGTACGATGCAATTTTTGCACCTCATAGCCCAATAGCCCCGCTACCCGACGTATTTGTCTATTTCTGCCTTCAGTCAAAATAATTTCGATAGTTTTGCCCGATTTATCTCCACGAATTAGTTTAATTTTTGCAGGTAGGGTTTTCTTTCCCTCTAATACAACTCCTCTGCGCCACTTACTTAAATCCTTTTTGCTCGGACAACGATCCAATTCGACCAAATATATTTTTGGTAAATGATAGCGAGGATGAGTCAAACCAAGAGTCAGATCGCCATCGTTAGTTAAAATTAAAGCTCCACTGGAGGCAAAATCCAATCTACCTACGGGATGAATCCCCGTACCTTGTTGGAGATTTTTGGGTAACAAATCGATAACTGTAGGACGATGCTGGGGATCGAGACAGGTAGATACTACCCCTGGAGGCTTATTCAACAACAAGTAGAGAGAATTGGGTCGATCTGATACTTCAATTAGTTTGCCATCTACATGAAGGGTATCGACTTGAAGATCGATTTTATCTCCCAAGTTGGCTGTGCGATCGTTAATTTTAATCCTGCGGGCTAAAATCATTTTCTCGGCTTTGCGTCGCGAAGCAATTCCCCACTGGGATAAAACTTTTTGAACTCGTTCGGGCATCGAAAGATTTTCCTATCAGCTATGTAATTCTTATTGTTACAGAAAACACAAAATCCCCCCATAATGAATGAGCTAGTTATAATATACTTCCCAAAAAAAGCGATAAAGTATCAGCCAAATCTTCTTTTGATAGAAAAACCTCAGTCTCAGTCCCTTTACAGGATACAAAGTGTCTTTAAACCGTAGGATATTTATTGGTGTGTGAATAGTGATTACAAAATTATTATCGACTGCAGTCAAGTTTTATTTGCGATCGCAAGTTAGCCAGGTAGAGGATTTGCAGGTCAAAATTACTGGTAAAAATAGTCAAATTCTCCAGGGTTACATACCCAAAGTGTTTTTATCTTGTCAGCGAGGCATTTACCAAGGATTACATCTACGAGAAGTTATGATAAATGGTACTAATATTGCCATTAACTTACCCGAAGTTCTAAAAAAGAAACCCCTGCGACTTTTAGAACCAATTATTGTCGATCTCAAAGTTTGTTTAAATGAAAAAGATTTAATAGCTTCGATCGATGCGGATTTATTACAAAGTGGTTTGAGAGATTTATGGCAAATCATTGTATCCACATCCCAATTTACTTTAGCTAATTCCCCATTGAAAGATACACCAATTAAATGGAATAAAATTGCGATCGCCAACAACCAACTAAATTTATCGGGTACGTATCAAGATAATACTGGCAAGAATAATAATCTCAATGTATTTACAGGAATAACTTTAAGCAACAGTCACACTCTTAGTTTATTCCCGTTAAAAATTACTCATAATGCCAAGACGATCGACGAACTAACAAAAAAACTAGAGATAGATTTAGGCAAAGATGTCGATATTGAAAACTTAATCGTAGAATCAGAAGAACTATTGTGCACGGGAAAAATAACAATTAATGTTTAATCAACCTATGGACATGAATGATTTTGATAATCCAAAGTTTATAGTTTTTAGTCTTTTGTTTTTTGTCCTTGGTTTTTAGTCTTTTGTTTTTTGTCCTTTGAGATCGTATAGCCATCGAACTATAGGTTAAGACATCTTTGAGCCTCTTTGCGCCTTTGCACGGACAATTTAAACTTTTGAGGTTTCCTCAAAAGCCATGTCCTTGACTTTGCGTGAGACTTTTTGAACTGTTCTAATCTTTGCTTCGACTGCTATATCTACTAAGGGAATGATTGATGCAAAAACTCTAATGACCAATAACCAATAACCAATGACCAATGACTAATGACCAATAACCAATGACCAATAAGCAATACTTAATGTTTAATGTTCAATGACAAGGGATTTTGCAAACTCCAAAGCCTCCTGGGATGTAGATACTTTAGATTCAATTTGGGCTATTTGAATTTCTGTTAATAGTCTGCCAATAATAGCAGAAGGTTTGAGGTTTAATTGTTTAATCAAATCATTTCCTGTAACTAAAGGTTGGGGGTGAGCGACTAAATCTGTAGGGTCGAGATAACGCTCGATTAAAGGTTTTAATAATTCTAATTTTACCCCTGTAGCGATCGCCCTAACCATTAAAACAGGAAAAATTTCTTTGACTTCTAAAAACCAAAAATACTGTTCTCGCAAACTCATAGTATCAGTCATAGTTTGCAGTTGAGGTAAATATTTGACTGTTTTGGTAACGATTTTAATTTGAGAGCGAGAATATTTTAGTTGAGTTAATTCCGCTTCTGCTGTAGTTGCTTCTGTAGAAACGAGAGTTGCTAGCTTACTCAAAATAGAAATTTCAGGCATCTCTAAACCCAAACTTTTACAGAAATAAATCGCTTCTTCAACTAAATCTAGCTGTTTTATTTTATCCCCATCGATACTAGGCAACCAAAACTTTAGTAACTGACTTTCAACTGCTGCCACGAGCCATTTATTACCCCGATTGGCAGTAAAAATATAGTTGAATTCTGCCTGTACTCTTTCTGCTGCAATACTACTCAAAAGATTGACGCGATCGCTGATAGCTCTCTGGGTCTTTTCTTCGATCGCAAAATCTAATTGTGCAGCCTGACGGTATGCCCGCAATAACCTCAAAGGATCGTCTTCTAAATTACTAGCACTAACCATTCGTAAAACCTTTCGTTTGAGATCTCCTACTCCTCCTAAAGGATCTATTAATTGTTCCGATGTAGGGTTAAAAGCGATCGCATTGATGGTAAAGTCTCGTCGTTTTAAATCTATTGACAAATTAGCTCCTTCTTGCCGAGCAAAATCCAATGTTCCTTCAGGAAAAACCACCCTAGCAATTTCTCGTTCGCGGTCTAAAACAACAAACCCCGCCCGATACTTATTAGCAATTTCTTTAGCTGTTTCGATAGTTCCATCGGGTAAAACAAAGTCTAGATCGAAAGGTATTTTATAACGCTGTAGTAGGGCATCTCGTACCGAACCGCCCACCAAATAAGCAGTAGGGGGTAATTGTTTGAAATCCCACGAAACATTTAACTTCGATAAATACGATCTAATTTGTTCTACAGCCATTTAAAAATTACAGATAAATTTATTTAAATATGTTGCCAAACTAAGTTGAGTCTTTGTTAAATTAACAATTATTAGGATTAAAAATCATGAAAATAATATGTGTATCTGTATTAATTGCCAATACGTCGATCGCTGTCAAACCTACAATGCAGTAGAAACTCAACACCAACAACCACATTTAACTCAAACTCCTACCTTTGAACCAGTCGAACCAACCATCAATGTTAATATCCGCACAGAAGGCGAAACAATTGAAATGGAATGGGATGTAGTAGGATGTCAAAGTTTTGTTGAAGAAGCAGGTAGATGGTCTAAACTGCGTCCAGGAATGGCTGTACCAACATAGCAATTAACCATTGACAATTAACCTTGTATTCTGGACTACTATTAATAATTGACACTCCTGCCTAGTTCGCGTCAAGATAAATAATTAGGAACGTTAATATTTATTAAGACATTGGATGTCATTAGAATTTTTTAGTCTCGATACTTTACAAGAACTAGCCCGCCTATACGGTTACTGGGTAGTGTTTATTGGGATAGCCCTGGAAAATATGGGAATTCCTTTACCTGGAGAAACCATCGTAATTGTGGGCGGTTTTCTGGCGGGGAGTGGAGAATTAAATTACTGGTTAGTATTGGCCAGTGCGATCGCAGGGGCAGTATTGGGGGATAATTTCGGTTACTGGGTTGGTAGAATTGGCGGTTGGCAACTTTTGGTCAAGGTTGGTAATATTTTCCGCATCCAAGAGCAACAGCTAGAACAAGCAAAGGATCGTTATAGTCAAAATGCTGCACGAGCGGTATTTTGGGGACGTTTTGTAACTATCTTGCGGATTTTTGCAGGTCCATTAGCAGGCATTACTAAGATGCCCTACAGACTATTTCTACTTTGCAATTTGGGTGGTGCTGCGGTTTGGTCTACAGCGATCGTCACTTTAGCTTATTTCTTGGGTAGGATTGTCAGTCTAGAAGAAATTGTGGGCTGGGTTGCCCAATTGGGTATAGCTGCCCTAGTCGTAGTGGCTATTGTATTACTAGCTCCCACAATTTGGGAGTATACCCACAAGAAAATTTTATCTGAAGACTAGGACGGGCGATCGCAAGTTACTTGAACAAATCTGGTTTGCGTTCGGAATTATTTTGTTGAGGTGCAGCAGAATTATTTTGAGTTAGCTGTTGCCCAGTACCACCATCAGCAGGATCGAGAAAAGGTCTAAGATCTATATTTTCAGGAGAACTAGCCTTTTTTTGCCCTTGACCCGAACCGCCAAGCACCTGTTCTACTTGACCTAGTATATCGCCATTGGATTGACTATCGCCAAAAGTATATACCCCCTGAGTTTGTTGTCCGTCATCAGCGACCAACAAATTATCAAAAATAAGGTCGCGAGTTAGCTGGGCATCTTGTCCGGGGGGGACGGTTAAAATTAACTTACAGTCAGAAGGATCTAATTGGGTCGTAACGCAGATAGTATCGTAACCATTTTCTACTCCCGTAGCTAGTTCCAATAGCCCTTCTTGTCGGTATTCTTCAAAACGACGGGTAATGGCATCGCAACGCTTTTGGGGAGTCCAACCACCTCCCAATTCGCTAGGAATTGCCCAAGGATAAGCACGATCGGGTTGACTTTCGGGAGAATACATCACGGTATATTCTCCATTGACAAACTCACAGCTAAATCTTGTATCTTGAGCTTGAGCAGTAACGATTACTTCTGGGGGTTGATTAGTTTGACTGATGGCCTGACGTATCCGTCCCAGAGTATTCCCATGGCTAACATTACTAAAGGATGCTACTGCTAAACCAGAGAAACCAGCAATAGAGACCGCAGATTTTAAATATTTGTTTAAAGTTTTCATAATTTGAGATGACACTATTATTAGTTCCAGAAATTCTACAAGATGAGCAATTTTAAATACTACTGGCGCAAGATTGATATTTGGATATTATTCTTGGCGTTTCGCGCCCTTCAGTAAATTTGACGTTTGGGAAGTATAAAAGTTTCTGGCAAACTCCGTAATTATTTCGGGGGTGTCATTAATTTCTCAATTATGCTGCGGAAGAAAGATTGCAGCTTGCACTCAACACATCGCGATAATAACTTTGTAATTGTCTGGTAGAAGCAGCCCAGCCCCATTTTTCC
>CAYXWE010000030.1:0-12336 GCA_964468145.1 uncultured Pleurocapsa sp. | reverse complement strand
AGTGGGGGCAATTTGTCCAAGACTGTCCTACTTTGTCCTATTTTTTTGGACCCCCCTCTCCAATAAAATAAACAAACAACACATCACAAAAAAACCAACTCTTACAACTCCGTGTCCTCCGTTAGGTGAGCTACCCAAAGCGCCTTGAGGCGACGCGGGGTCTCACCTCTTTGTGGTTATATCCAAAAAACAATCAAATTAGCAGCGAAGTAACAGACGCTCAAGCTTATCCCAAACTCGCGTCAATTAAGCTCCTATCAAAGAAAGACACAACTGCCGAAAATGTTCCCCCCTAGCCTCAAAACTGAGATAGCGATCGAAGCTAGCACAGGCAGGAGACAACAAAACCACTTTTGCTTCGTATTTCAAAGCGATCTCCGAACTTACCCCGACAGCATTTTCCATCGTTTCAACAATCCGATAATTATCATAGTCGCGATCGCTCAATTTAGCAGCCAAAGCTGGCGCAGCCTCCCCAATTAACAACACATAACCCGCCTTCTCTTTAATACTATCGATCCAGGCTGTTGCATCTCCCGATTTAATTTGTCCTCCTGCAATCAAGATCGCGGGCGCGCTAACAGAGCGTAAACCAACTTCTGCAGCATCGTAGTTTGTTGCTTTGCTGTCATTAATAAATCTCACCCCTTGATGGGTGCAAACATATTCCAAACGATGTTCTACCCCAGGAAAACTAGTTATAGCTTTAGCGATCGCCTGTTTAGAAATACCTGCTAATTTTGCTGCTGCTACTGCCACCAAAAGATTTTGTAAATTATGCTCTCCTGGCATTTTAAACAAAGATACAGGGGCGATTAATTCCCCAAAAGCAACCACCCAACCATCCTCAAGATAAGCTCCTACGGTGCGATCGTCATCGAAATTACTTTTACCCCTAATACTCGTCCAAATAACATCATCGCCCAATGCCAATCCTGAAACGCGCAAAAAGCGATCGTCGCCATTAATAATCTTGTGGTGGCTACGACGTAATAAAGAAGCCTTGATTTGATAATAATTATCTAAGGTTTTGTGACGACTTAGGTGATCGGGAGTAAGGGTAGTAAAAATGCCAATTTGCGGTGCTAAAGCAGTCGAAGATTCAATTTGGTAGCTGCTCAATTCCGCAACGATCCAATCAAAAGATTTCCGCTTGGAGCGATCGCGGTTTTGAATCGCCAACTCACAAGCAGCATTGCCAATATTGCCACAAGCTGGTGCATTTAATTCTGCAGCCTTAAAAATTTCTGCAACCAGGGCAGTCGTAGTAGTTTTACCATTCGTCCCCGTAATACCAATCCAGGGAATCTCGTTTAAATAACGCCAGGCTAATTCAATCTCGCCGATAGTTTCTATATTTTGTTTTCTAGCTGTTACTAAAGGAGCAATATCCCAGGGTACGCCAGGGCTGACGACAATCGAGTCGGGAATATTTTCGCCTGTTAGGGTGATACTGCTGTCGAGCTTTACTTCAATTCCTTCTTCAATTAACTGTTGTTGCCATGTTTGTAGCTGATGGGCATTTGCTCTGGTTGCAATTTGCTCTGCTGTTGCCGAATCAATCAGGCTAACTTGCCAACCATTTTTATTGAGTAATCTGGCAGCAGCAATTCCCGATCTTCCTAAACCTATAATCTCGCCTTTGGGCATAAACCTTGTAATGTGAGAATTCCCATAGAATGTTAGCTTATTTTACTTCTAGATAACTTACCATTCTCAAATAATTATTTGGTCAGCGTCGTGCGATCGCAATGGTTATTAATCGATATGATTATGTCTTTTTTTTGTTAACTTTATATGTCTAGGGTAGCTTCAACTGAGTTTGAGGTTTACCGTTAAATTAGCAGTTTACAACTGAGCATCGATAGTTGAATGGGCATGGGCGAACATAGGTTAGACTGGATTAGATTGCAAAAAGCATTGTCTGTAGAAGCAGAAAGAGGCTATAGCGACCTCATGGGCAATCAGTACCGTTTTAGCGAGTTTTTGTGTCTTAGCCTGGGCAAACCCCCCAGAAATATCTCGGCGGGAGATAGGATACAGTGGCACGATACCGCCCAGAAGTTTGCTCGTTATGGCGATTTAAGTTCTGCCCAAAGAAAGCAATTAGTGATTGGTACTCGTAATTTTCTCCACCAGCAAAAAGCGATCGCGGAAACTCCTGCTACTCCACCCAAGCCCAAAGTACCCCGCACTAAAACTTTAAGCAGCCCGAAAGCTAAAAGTTATTTTAATCAGGAGATTACTCTGGATATGCCCTTGAGTAAAGTAATTGATATTGGGCGCAGGAGTAATTATTTAGAACGTTTGGGCTTATATACAGTTAGAGATTTATTGTTTTATTATCCCCGCGATCATCTCGACTATGCCCGACAGGTACAAATTACCCATCTAGAACCAGGAGAAACTGTAACGGTTATTGGTACGGTTAAAAGCTGCAAGTGCTTTAGCAGTCCCAAAAATAAAAAACTAACTATATTTGAGTTGGTTTTAACCGATGCTACGGGTAGGCTAAAACTAAATCGCTTTTTAATGGGTGCGCGGTTTGGCAATCCTGGTTCGCAAGCTAGGTATCGCAATCAATATCCCGTAGGTTCGATTGTAGCTGCATCGGGACTGGTCAAACAAAATAAATACGGCATTACTCTAGATAAGCCCGAAATTGAAGTTTTAGATGGGGCGGGGGCGAGTATCGAATCAATTAAAGTAGGTCGGGTATTGCCTGTCTATGCCCTCACCGAAGGAGTTCCCGCAGATACCGTCAGAAAATCGGTAATTGCTGCCCTACCTGCTGCCAAACACTTGGGCGATCCTTTACCCAACGAGTTGCGCAACCAATATGGCTTAGTCAAACTAAAAAATGCGATCGCTTGTATTCACTATCCTCAAAATTGGGAAGAACTTACTCACGCCCGACGCAGGTTAGTCTTTGATGAATTTTTCTATCTTCAGTTGGGTTTTTTACAACGTCGCCAACAGTTAAAGCAAAATCAAAAAGGTGCTAGTTTTGCCCCCCAGGGTAAATTAATCGCACAGTTTAACCAGATCTTGCCCTTTACTCTCACCAATGCCCAACAAAGAGTAGTTAATGAAATCTTCCAAGATTTAGGCAGTTCCGATACGCCAATGAATCGTTTAGTACAGGGGGATGTGGGTTCGGGTAAAACAATTGTGGCAGTATATGCCATCCTGGCTGCCATTCAGTCTGGCTATCAAGCAGCATTTATGGCACCGACTGAAGTATTAGCCGAACAGCACTATCGAAAATTAGTAGCTTGGTTTAATTTACTCCATCTCCCCGTCGAGTTATTGACGGGTTCGACGAAAGCTGCCAAACGTAGAGAGATACATTCTCAGTTGCAAAACGGCGAATTACCTTTATTAATTGGCACTCATGCTTTAATTCAAGATTCCGTTAAATTTAATAAATTAGGTTTGGCAGTCATTGACGAACAACATCGCTTTGGGGTGCAGCAAAGGGCGCGGTTATTGGGTAAAGGAAAATCCCCCCACGTTTTAACTATGACCGCTACGCCAATTCCCCGTACTCTAGCTTTGACTCTCCACGGAGACTTAGATGTCAGTCAGATCGATGAATTACCTCCTGGCAGACAGGCAATTCAAACCATGGCAAAAAAAGGCAAAAGCGATCGCAAAAAAGTCTACGATTTAATCCGTCGCGAAATTGCCCAAGGTAGACAGGCTTATATTATTTTCCCTTTGGTAGAAGAATCGGAAAAGCTAGACCTTAAGGCTGCCACCGAAGAACATAAGCGTTTATCTGAAACTATCTTCCCTGAATTCAAAATTGCTTTATTACACGGGCGCATGAGTTCTGCGGATAAAGATGCAGCCCTCAACTCTTTCCGCGATAATGAATGTCAAATTATTGTTTCTACTACAGTAATCGAAGTTGGGGTGGATGTTCCCAATGCGACAGTTATGGTTATCGAACACGCAGAACGTTTTGGTTTATCTCAGCTACACCAGTTACGAGGACGAGTCGGTCGGGGTAGCAGTAAATCCTATTGCTTTTTGATGAGTAGTAGCAAAAATATAGAAGCCAGACAGCGTTTGGCAGTACTAGAAGAATCCCAAGATGGTTTTTTGATCTCCGAAGCAGATATGCGCTTTCGCGGACCAGGGGCAGTACTGGGTACTCGTCAGTCGGGGCTGCCTGACTTTGCTTTGGCAAGTTTGGTAGAAGACCAAGAAGTACTTAATTTAGCAAGAGAAGCAGCAGAAAAAATTATTCGTGCGGATGGGATGTTAGCCAATTCTCCTTCTTTGAAGCAAGAGTTAGAAATTCGCTATCGGCGTTTGATGGGTGGAGATATTTTAAATTAAAAGTTTGTCGTTTGTTTTTTGTCATTTATCATTTGTTATTTGTCCTGTACTTAGAATATTTCCTTAAAATCAACTAACCAATTAGAATATCTGTTCTATAGTTAAGCTGTAAATAAAAGTAATGCTCGATAACCAGCGCGATCGCCATTTATGGAAATAAACAATTTACCTCCAGCTAGTATTGAAGCAGAAGAAGCGATTTTAGGTGGAATTTTATTTGACCCCGAAGCTATAACTAGGGTTGGGGAATTAGTTATTAAAGATGCTTTTTATGTCAAGGCACACCAGGAAATATATAGTGCAGCCTTAAGCCTCAACAGTAAAGGAAAACCAACAGATTTTATTTCTATCAGCACCTATTTGAGCGATCGCGATTTATTAGAACGGGTAGGCGGTACGGCTAAGTTAGCCCAGTTACTCAATCGTACCGTATCTGCGGTTAACATCGATCGCTATGCCAATCTGATTATGGAGAAATACATCCGTCGTCAGCTAATTGTTTCGGGTAATGAAATAATCGATCTCGGTTACGATAATGCCACCGAATTGGAAATTGTTTTAGATTCTGCCGAACAAAAGATATTTCGTCTGACTCAAGAACGTCCCCAAGAAGGTTTAGTGCCAATTGCCGAAACTTTGGTTAATACTTTCAATACTATTGAAGAACTGCACCAAGAAACCGCTTTACCAGGCATCCCGACCGGTTACTACGATTTAGACGCTATGACTAGTGGTTTTAGCCGTTCGGATTTAATTATTATTGCAGGTAGACCATCAATGGGAAAATGCTTGAGTGCTAATTCTGAATTGGTATGTCGAGACGGAAGTATCAAAACAATCGAAGAGATTTACCAGCGTCAGCAAGATTATCTATTAACTCTTCAGCCTAACTGGAAATTTGATTGGATAAAACCATCTGCCTTTATTGACGATGGTATCAAACCCGTATATCGAGTAACCACTAGTTTGGGTAGGAAAATTGAGACTACTTTGACTCATCCATTTTTAACAGTTCGGGGTTGGTGTAGTTTGGGATCGTTAAAAATCGGAAATAAAGTAGCTGTTCCGCGACAAGTTAAAGCTTTTGGCGATCGAACTATTGCTGATGCCAAAATTAAGTTGCTAGCTTATTTAATCGGCGATGGATGTCTAACAAAAACCTGTCCCGAATTTACCAACAGCAATCCTATATTACGCAGTGATTTTATAAAATCTGTTGCTGCTTTCCCAGGATTAATGACTAAAGAGTCTGATTCTCAAGGAAGTAGAACAATTATCAGTAAAAGTAGTCCCAATGTTCTAACTCTCTGGTTAAAAGAGTTAAACTTATGGGGCAAAAGTGCTGGCGATAAAGCTATTCCCAAACTCATTTTTACGCTGCAACCTCAGTTGATTGCTTTGTTTCTCAACCGTTTGTTTTCTACCGATGGTTGGGCAACCGTTTTAACTAGCGGACAGTCGCAACTAGGTTACGCTACCGCCAGCGAGAAACTAGCCAGACAGCTACAGCATCTATTGTTAAGATTTGGAGTAATAGCGACTTTGAAACATCGTTCGGTTAAGTATAAGCACGAACGGAGACAAATTTGGCAGCTAGATATCACTGATGCTAGATCGATTAAAAGTTTCTTAGACGATATTGGTATATTTGGCAAAGAAACTGCTTGCGAATATGTGCTTAGAGCGATCGCTATACGAAAATATCAAACAAATAAAGATTTGATTCCTGTAGAAATTTGGCAAGAATTAACACGGGAAAAGGGCAAAGAATCTTGGGTGTCTTTAGCCAAACGTGCGGGAATTCAAGGCTGCAGCAATATTCATGTAGGCAAACGTGCATTATCTAGAGACAGACTATTTAAGCTGGCTTACGCTTTAGAAAATATCCCCTTACAAAATTTAGCTACTAGCGAAGTTTACTGGGATGAAATAGTAAACATTGAATATATTGGCAAACAGCAAGTCTACGATCTGACTATTCCCGAAACACATAACTTTGTTGCTAATGATATTTGCGTTCACAATACCGCTTTTGCTTTATGCGTTGCTTCTAATATTGCTAGAGACTCCCAGTTACCCATCGCCGTTTTTAGTTTAGAGATGTCGCGGGAACAACTTACCCAGAGATTATTATCTAGCGAAGCAAAAATACCCAGTAATAGATTGCGATCGGGTAGAATTGCTCAAAGCGAATTTGAACAGTTGATTAATGGAGTAGAAAGTTTATCAGAGTTACCCATTTATATTGACGATACTGCTAACTTAACCGTCATGCAAATGCGATCGCAAGTCCGTCGCCTCCAAGCCCAAACAAAAGATCCCTTGGGTTTGGTTTTAATCGATTATCTGCAATTAATGGAAGGGGGCGACAACGACAACCGCGTACAGCAGCTATCCAAAATGACGCGGAGTTTGAAAGGTTTGGCGAGGGAATTAAATGTTCCCATTGTGGCTTTATCTCAGTTAAGTCGCGGAGTAGAACAAAGAACCAACAAACGCCCGATGTTATCAGATTTAAGAGAAAGTGGCAGCATCGAACAAGATGCAGATTTGGTAATGATGATTTATCGCGATGAATACTATAACCCCGATACACCAGATCGAGGTATTACCGAGGTTAGTATTGTCAAACACCGTAATGGCCCTGTGGGAATGGTTAAGCTATTGTTTAATGCGGAACTAACTAAGTTTGAAAGTTTGGCAAATTCTGGCGGGTATTAAAAACGCAGTCCTATCCCAGCGGTTAATCAAAATAATTTAATTAAGATTTCACCTTAGCAAAATCCTGATAAAAATGTTCAATCTTATCAGTTTCTTCAGCAACATCAGACTCCAACTTTTCTAATCTGGCTATTTCTGTACCCCGATCGATCTCCACACTTTGTTTTTGTGCCACCAAATTATCCAATTCTGCTTTGCGGGATTGAATATCCTCATCCATGCGAGTGCTAATTTCTTTTTCGTAGGTATTAAAACATTCAGTTATAGCCTCGGCTACCTTGGGCGACTGTTCTTCGGCAACTTTTGGTAAGTATTTAATTAGCTCTTTTTGGGCTACTTTTACCAATTCCTTGCGCGCTCGATCCGCTTGCAATACCCCAATCCCCAAACCCAGAAGGGCAAAACCAATCGGCCCTAATACCACTCCTGTAATAGCGGTAATAATTGTTCCTACACCATAAACAGTAATAAAGTTGAGCATGATATTTTTCCAGTCAAATCCTGCCCCCGCCATGGCTACCCCGACTAAATTACCCCTGGCTAAAGAAAAAATCCCTGCTGCCCATTTTGCCCAACTAGGGGAGTTATCTTCAGCATCTACCTTACCCACGCGGGGAATTTTTTGCCCCGTTAGCTTTTCAGTTATTTTATTAGTAACTTCGGTATAATTTACGCCGTAGCTAGTAGCAATAGTAGACAGTTGGGCGAATGCCATTTCCATATCCTTTTCTGCCCCGCGACTCCATTCTGCTAACTTATCGTTAACATAGCTTTCAAAGGCATTGGTCAATTCTCGTTCAAAGGCTTCTCGTTTTCCTGAAGAAAGAAAATCAAGGAAGTTGAGACTGGGTTGATAGCGAATAAAGTCTGTTTCAAAAGTATCCCCCAAACCAATTACAAAGTCCTTAAAAGATGTTGCGATCGCTTTACTTTTTTTATCGCCAATACGTTTGATTTCTTGTTGGAAATCTGCGCAAATTTCGTTGAGTAATTCAAATTCTGGAGCAACCGAAGCGATTTTTTCTTTTAACTCATCGATATCCGATTCTAAGAGGGGAATTCTTCTAGCTACTGCATCTTTGACATGGGTGTAGGTTTGCTTGGTTAATGTTCTGGCTTGACGCAATTCGGCGATCGCTCTTTCTTGAGTTAAAAACATATTCAACGCACCCATGAATTCGGGAAAACCAGTCCCCGATAAATCTGCATTGGAGTCTTTAATTCTCTTGCGCAGTGCCATCAAAGAACAAATTTCAAATACTCTTTCTTGATAGAGATCTCTATCTTCTAGCTGACAGTATTCTGCTAAATTTGCTTGAAAAACTCTTTTCAATTTAAATTCTGCTTCTTTTAACTCTTCTGGATCGTCAGGATCGATTAAACTTTCTTTGACCTGATCCCAAGCATTAACCAAGAAAAATACTGTTAATCCTCGGTCTTTTATATAGTTTTCTAAATATCTTCTTTCCCCTAAAGTACAGGGTTGAGTTGCTCTGAGTACAAATAAAATCGCATGGCAGTTATTAATATAACCCAGAGATAATTCATTTCTAGCTTCAGTATCATTCAACCCAGGACTATCGACAATTTCTATACCTTTTTCTAGCAAAGCTAAAGGATACTCTACAATAGCATGACTGACATTAGGAAAAGCGAGTTTTTTTTCTTGTTCCAACCGTTTAGCTTCGGCAGGATCGATAGTATAGCGATATTTAAAAGTTTGAAAATCTATAGATTTTGGTTCGGTATCGTCATTAAAATAAACCGTGACCTTTTTTTCTGCACCGTAGCGCAGCACCGTCAAAATTGCCGTACAAGGATTAACATCACTGGGTAAAATATTCTCGCCAATTAAAGCATTAAGAAAGGTACTTTTTCCCCGCTTCATATCTCCCAATACCAAAAGACGAAACACGCCCTCCCTGAGATTTGTTCCTGCTATTTTAATATCTTCGATATCTCTTTCTAATTCTAATTTTCCCGACTTATTTTGATTAATTTTCTCAGCATCTTCAATCGAATGAGCAATCACCGCCATAGAATTAGCAATTTCCGATCTGACTCGTGCAACTTTACCAAGATCGTTGAGAAAACTTTGAGTTTCAATTTTCATCTCTTTGACAAATTTTAA
Source organism: uncultured Pleurocapsa sp. (assembly GCA_964468145.1). Lineage (GTDB taxonomy): Bacteria > Cyanobacteriota > Cyanobacteriia > Cyanobacteriales > Xenococcaceae > Waterburya. Next base: position 3,137 of record CAYXWE010000030.1, on the reverse strand, counting down.
ATAGTAATATAGTTATGTATTGGCTTCTCCTATGGTAATCGCAATAATTAATTATTTTAAGATTTAAAATAACTACTAAAATTTGTTGGCGAATCTCCTTTTTTCCATTCCGCACTAGATATCAAAACCTTTGCTATGGCGAAACTGGGTACTACCTATAGACAAACCTCCAAACGCAAAATGCCCCAACATTGGTTTGACGATCTACCTCATACCCATGTAGCATTAGATGATGCGATCGAGCAAGGAGCTTTATTTTGCAATATACTCGCAGATTGTTAGCTTATTATTTAACCCCAATTAACCCTACCAATCATCTTCTAACTGTGCTGCCATTTTAGTAACGGGCTGTTGTATCTCTATCTCTTCTAACTCCAATTCTTCCTCTTCACTACCCCAGGCTTCAGATAGTGGTTGGACTACCTTAGAAATAGCATCCTGTACAAAAGATTTAACAAATTCATCTCGCCGACTAAGCTGAAACTGCTGTTGGACAACTTCGGTGATACCGCCATCTCCCCAATCTAAATTGCGCTTGAAATATTCAATGAAGCTTTTACCCGCAATACGAGTGAGATAAGCAGCAGAAACTGCTTGAATAGCTTTGCCTACAATATAGGTAGCTACATGAAACTGGAGTGCTTTAGCGAGAATATCTACTGCACCTTTAACTACTCCCAAACTAACCAAAGTCTTACCCAAAGATAAAGCTAATTCTTTACCCTGTTCTAAATTTAGTTCAACACCATAAATCCTCCCAATTTCAATTACCATTTGAGCATTAACCGCTGCTGTCGCCAACATATCGACTACAGGTACAGGGGTTACAGCGATTACTCCCGCACCAATCCACTGATAGCGATCTATAACTTTATCTGATTCTCTGCGTCGCTGAATATCTATTATTTTACGGGCTTCTTCTCCTAAACGATGAGATTGGAGCAAGATATTATCGGCAATTAAGTCTTCTCCTTCAGCCCGCAACACGGCTACCAATCTTTTAATTAAAGGCAAAATCTCGGCTGTAGGTTCGATAATTTCGCCACTGGCTAACTGTACTGGTTGGGGATTGGCACAAATCGCTGTGACATCAGAAGGAGTAATAAAGGTTTTGACTCTTTCTTTTAGTCTACCTAAAATAATATCGCGATCTTCATCAGTATAGAGATCGGTTTTATTAAATACCAAAAGCGATCGCTTGCCGATTTCCGCTAAAACTTTTAATGGTTCGTATTCTGACTGTCTCAGGTCATTATCTACAGTAAACACCAGCAAATCTGCTTCTGTGGCAAGCTGTTTTGCTATTCCGCCTCTTTGTGTCCCCGCAACTCCTACTTCTAAAATTCCTGGGGTATCAATAATTAAAATTTCTCTACCTACCCCATCTAGCTTGAGGCTATAGGTTTCTCCCTCAGTGGTTGTCCCCATGATCGGATTTACCTCCCCTACTATCTCCCCAATCAAGGCATTAACCAAAGAAGTTTTACCCGCCGATCCCGTCCCAAAAATTACTACCTTTACTTCTCCCCGCTGCAAGTCTGCTTCGATTTGTTGGGATTTATTTAATAAGGCTTTCTGGGTAATTTTGTCTTGGATCTGTCCTACTTGCTGTCTCAAAGCCTCCAGGTTTTGGGCTGCTACCTGAGTTTTTTCTTCTGGTATCCTAACTTTTTTGGTACGACGTTTCCCTTTTCCCTGTTTCCTACGATTATATTTGCCAGTATATTTATTGACATAGTAAATATATCCGCCCATCATTGCGCCAATTAATACTATGACCAATAGCAACAGTAAATTAGCCAAAATAGGTGCAGTAAAGGAAATCTGCATATACAGATGAGACAGCGATGTCACCAACCAGATAGATAATCCTAAGATGACACTTAAACCAAGAAATAAAGCAACTAAACGAAACAAGGGCATTGGGGAGAAGTAAGAAGTAAGGAGTAAGAAGTAAGGAGTTACTAGATTTTCAAAGACAATATTGTATTTATGGTAGCGCGAGTTTTATTTGTGCTATTTATGCTTACGGCGAGCAAGAAAAGGGTAAGTCATCATAGCAATTATTTTAAGGAAAGGCGCGATCGCGTTAATAGATATGAACAACGTTACTACATCAGTAGATCGCTATCTCAATACTTGGGGATATCAATATGAATAAAGGAATTTTTCCTAACAGGGGGATAATATAACTGTATTTTTTTGCGAGAACGATCTTATGAAAAGTGTCTATTAAATCGATTTCTGGACTCTCCCGTTTATTAACATCGCAAAAACGATTTAATGGACAGTAATTTGAGGCTATTTTTTGATGTATACGAATTCATAAATTATCGGACAGCTTCGCTAGACCTGTCCCAGTTTGAAGATTTCGTATAATTTCTGGGTATTCTAAAACTACAAGATAGTTACACAAATTTATCAGTTAATTTTATGTCTAGAAAAGAAAAATTTAATAACTGGGTGGAAGGGATGATTGAGGATCTAGAATCTCGTAGTAATTATTGCTACGAAGCGAATTCATTTAAAAAGTGGCACTGGAAACAGCTATGGGAAATTTTCGATAGAAATATCGATACAAATCATTTTGGTTCAAAAGAACAATTAATAGCTTACGATGAGGCTGATCAGGCAGGTAGAGCTGTTATTCTTGAAGCTCATAATTTATCCGATAGTGATTTACTCCAGGACGAATTAATGGATCATTATATGAATTCATCCAATTATGATTGAGCAGAGCTATTCAGCTATTTACTATAGATCATTCTCTTTAACCTTATTTTTCATCATCCACATAATAGCGAATTGATTCTGAACTTCCCATAATTCCGTAAAAAGGTACTCAAAGCGATCGCGATCTCAGTAGAATATCAAGTCATATTTTTGTAACTTATAGGTCAATTAGTTCGAATATTTTCATTTTATGAGTCAACCCACAAACAATGGGAACATTTATGTGACGTACTCCCAACGCCAAATCAAAGATTATGGCGTGGGCTTCTAACATCGCTGCTAGAACTTGGTGTTTCAACGGGAATCCTACGATTCTTCCTCCACACCCAGCTTGACCGCTAGACCTTCAACGGCTGCAATACCTCTATTTACTATGATTTTCCCACTAGCCACATCGCGAGGCA
>CAYXWE010000029.1:0-12348 GCA_964468145.1 uncultured Pleurocapsa sp. | reverse complement strand
GCCATAGTCAAATTTTATATTCTGAGGCTCGATGTTTACATAATGACCCAACAATCGTCCTAATATACCCCTGGCAGCAATAACCTTATTTTTATGTTCTAAAAATCTAAATTTATTGGCTCTAGCTAATTCATCCTCCCTCAGCAGGTTACTCAGTTTCTCAATTTCTGCCCTTGGTAAGTCTAAATTAGCCCGCCAGATATGCACTCCATCGGTCGTTAATTTGGGTAGGCTGGCAGGATTTTGCCAAACAATTGTTGAATTTGGGCGTGTCATTTCATTTAAATTCGAGCATTTTTCGCGAGTTCGCGAGTTCGGTCATCAATAGACTTAATGCGCATAAATCATTCGCTTAGTGAGTGCGATGACAAATGACAAATGACTAATGACTAATAACAAATAACAAATAACAAATAACCATAAACTTTTGTACCTGAAATTGTTTTTGCTTATAGGTTTAATTAAGACCATTACTCAGTTTGTGATTGGCTTTAGCTTTAATTAGAAGGTTTTTGTCGTCAACCACTTCTGACCAACAATTTTCTCCCAACTGTTCGAGAGCTAAAAGACAAGCGTACTTGAGATCGAAGATGGGCGTGGTTAAAGTCTCTTTTAAAACAGGAATTGCAGAAGTAGCATTGATATTGCCCAAAGCGATCGCTGCTGCTGCGCGGGATTTCTGAAATTGAGGAGAGGTGTTGTGCAATGCTTCTATCATTAGCTCGTAACTAGGTTTGTGCTTTAATAAACCCAGTAACTTCACTACATGAAAATGCGCTCCATAGTCGTTATGAGCCTCTTCTGCATAAGTTTGTAAAAGAGCTTCTGGTGCTACTTCGGGATAGGTTTCAATTAAGGTTTTTCCTGCCAAATAACAACGTCCAAAGTCGGTATGATAAAGCTCTCCAATTAAAAACTCTAAAGGTGGCTCTTGGTCGTATTCGTGTACCATTTCAATATCTTGGGGTCGATCGCGAATAATACGATCTAAACTAGATTCAATCTCAGCAAAGGTAATTTTTTCCGCCCCAATACCTTTAGCAGCTAACAATCTAATTCCCCGCAGACGAAAGGCGATCGAAATCGGAGCTTTGGCAATTGCCGAAATCGCGGGATAATATTCAGTATCGATTAAATCTTGAATACAACCACGCCTAGCATTAATATTACCGCTTTGCAGGAAGTCGACCACTAGACCCATCTGACTGTTATCTCTTCTCAAGCGAGCAAAACTAGCGATCGCTGCACTTCTGACTGACTCGTCATCATGATAGATAAAAGGCTTGATAAGCGCGATCGCAGGCTGATAGTCAAAATTAGCCAGAGTGTGAATAATCGTGCGGTAGGTTTGATTGGGTTTAGTCAACAATCGGACGATCGCTTCTAAAATAGATTTGTCTTCTGTACCAATTTCACCAATCGACCAAACTGCATTTTCTACTGTTAAAACATCTTCATCCGTTAAGCAAGACTTCAAGGTTGGTAAAGCGTCGATCGCTTTGAGGCGACCCAAACTTTCTACAGCCTTGCGTCTAGCAATCCGATTTTCTAGAGAGGGATCGCGATCTTCTACCGCTTCGATTAGAGCCTCGATCGATCGTTGGGAAGGAAAATTAACTAAATGGGCAGCACCAACATAACGTTCGGATGTACCATCTTCCGTACCCAATGGCTTTTTCAATAGAGCGATCGCTTGGTCTTCGGTCAAATTAAAGATATTGGAAAATCTGTTATCCATTATTTGAAAAACTTAGATATTAAACTATTTACTCGGCTGCATCAAGAGAGCATCCAATTCACCCTTAGCATCTAAATTATAGATATCGTCGCACCCCCCTAAATGGCGATCGTTAACAAAAATTTGAGGGACTGTTCGCTTACCGTCAGCTCTTTGAGCCATGTTACTGCGGGCGGTTTCGTTGCCATCAATTTTATATTCAGTAAAGTTGATTCCTTTCCACCACAATAGTAGTTTGGCGCGGATACAAAAGGGACAAGTTTGCCAAGTATATATTTCTACTTCCGCTTTCATTCGCTCTGGATGACGATTGAGAATGGGGTTAAGAAAATCAAACATGATGTAATTTCGTAATTTTATAATTGGGAATTGCTTCGAGCATATCTACTTCAAATAGTACGGCAAATCTTCACCTACCAGAGATAGGTAAATCGTACATACACTAAAAACTATTATTATTTAATAATATATTGATTTTTATATATGATAGATAAATACAGCGAGTATTAAATTAACAGTCTAGGAGTAACGACTTTTGATTCAAGCAACCCTACATCAACTCAAAGTTTTCGAGACAGTAGCGAGAAATGGTAGTTTTACCCGCGCAGCCGAAGAATTGTTAATTACTCAGCCTACAGTTTCTAGTCAGGTAAAACAATTAACCAAGGCAGTAGGATTACCTTTATTCGAGCAAATTGGAAAAAGTTTATATCTCACCGATGCAGGACGAGAGTTACTAGTAACCTGTCAAGATATTTTTGAGAGATTAAACAACTTTGAAATGAAGGTGGCAGATCTCAAAGGTACTAAGCAAGGGCAATTAAGGCTGGCGGTAATTACTACAGCTAAATATTTTGTCCCCAGATTGCTAGGCTCATTTTGCCAGCATTATCCAGGTATCGATGTGGCTCTCAAGGTAATCAACCACCAAGAGATTCAACAGCGAATGTTGGAAAACAAAGACGATCTTTATATAGTTAGCAATCCTCATAAAGATATCGACCTTAAAAGCCAACCATTTTTAAATAATCCCTTGGTAGTAGTATCCCGAAAAAACCACCCTTTGGCCAATAAACGCAATATAGATATCCAAGAGCTAGACAAACAACCGTTTATTATGAGGGAGCAGGGATCGGGGACGAGAGATGCAATTCTCAAAATGTTGGAAGAGCATAATATATCTGTCAAAGTAAAACTAGAATTGGGTAGCAACGAAGCGATCAAACAAGCGATCGCGGGAGGATTGGGAATTTCAATTTTATCGGAACACTGCTTGATTTCCGAGCGAATTTTGGGCGAGCTGACGATTTTAGACTTTGAAAATTTTCCCATCAAACGTCGTTGGTTTGTCTGTCATCTAGCAGGAAAAAAACTATCGGTGATTGCGGAGACATTTTTAAATTATCTACTAGAAGAAAGTCCTAAAATGACATTTCCTGAGTCGAGCATCCTCGCCCAACTAGCTAAATAAACAACTACTACTGATATTACATAATTATCGCTACAATCTACAGTGGTGCAATTGGAATTATCGATCGCATCATTCATTATTATCAGGACAAATAAGGTTATGGCTAATAGTCGTCGGGTGGCTCGCGTAGCTGCTTTAATCAAGCGGGAAGTCAGTCAAATGCTACTCAGCGAAATCAAAGACGATCGCGTTGGTGCGGGCATGGTAAGCGTGACTGATGTTGATGTTTCGGGGGATTTACAACACGCAAAAATATTTGTCAGTATTTACGGCACCCAAGAAGCGAAAGAAGAAACAATGGCAGGTTTAGAATCTTCGGTAAACTACGTCCGTAAAGAATTGGGCAGTAGAATGCAGCTACGACGCACCCCTACAGTCAAATTTTTTGAAGATCGCTCTTTAGAAAGGGGGGATGATATGCTCAATTTACTGAACAAAATCAGCCAAGAGCGACAAAACAAGTCAGAGATAGTAGAGTAGTGTATTTTTCGCCCTCGATACGCCATGATAAATACTAAAAATTCCCTCTGGCAAAGTTGGCACGGTTTATCTTTAAAAGAGCAAATTGCTCAAACGATAGTTGTCCGTGCTTCGGGATATTTATTCGACCACCAGATTCGCTATCCTGTTTGGGAAGCAACTAACGCCCAGTTAAAACATTGGCTAGAAGAGTTTAATTTGGGTGGGGTAATTTTGTTGGGGGGCAGTAGTGTTGAACTCCAGGCAAGATCTCAGCAGCTTCAGTCTTGGGCAACTACACCATTATTCATTGCAGCAGATATCGAAGAAGGGATCGGACAGCGTTTTCCTGGGGGGACTTGGTTTCCACCGCCCATGGCTTTGGGGGCAATTTATCAGCAAGATCCCGATCTGGCAAGGGAGTATGCTTGGCAAATGGGTAACATAACCGCCACCGAAGCAATATCTGTTGGGATCAATTGGTTACTTGCTCCTGTAGTTGATGTCAATAATAATGCGGATAACCCTGTAATTAATATTCGTGCTTTTGGAGATCGCCCAGAAGTTGTTTCCGCCTTGACTACCGCTTTTATTGAGGGTGCTAAATCTCATCCTGTTTTAACTACTGCCAAGCACTTCCCCGGACATGGAGACACCGCTACAGACTCTCATTTAGAATTACCCGCCTTAGCTCATGATCGCGAGCGTTTGGCAAGTATTGAATTACCGCCTTTTCAATCGGCGATCGCAGCTCAGGTAGATAGCGTGATGACGGCTCATCTGGCAATTTCTGCTTGGGACAAAGATCGACCTGCAACCCTCTCTAACAAAATTATTACGGGTAAACTGAGGCAGCAATTAGGTTTTGATGGTTTGGTAGTTACTGATGCTCTGATTATGGGAGGAATTACTAAATATGCAACCCCAGAAGAAATAGCGGTAATGGCAGTGGAAGCGGGAAGCGATATTTTATTAATGCCTGACGATCCTGAAGTGGCGATCGCATCTATTTATGATGCAGTAAAATCGGGACGCATTAGTCCAGGGCGTATCGAACAATCTCTAGAGCGTATTTGGCAAGCCAAACAAAAAATAGTTGCACCAGTAGCATCTCCAGAGTTATCTAGCCAAAAAGCTCGCCTTACAGTTGACTCTATCCTGAAAGATTCGTTACAAACAGGTAATCTCCCTCTCACCTTTCGTCCTAAAAACAATGCTCGCAATCTAATAGTTGTAGATGATGTCCTCAATGCGCCCTATCTCGACCTCAATGCTCCTGCGATCGCCATTCCGCAACAGCTTGGTTATCAAAGGCAAATAGTAGATAGTAATACCCTCGATTGTATTTTGCTCGATACTCGTCCTACTCTATTACAAGTCTTTATTCGGGGTAATCCTTTTCGAGGTAATGCAGGTTTGACTGCCCAAACCAAACAGATTTATCAACAATTGGTCGGTCAAAAGAAAATAGAAGCTATAGTTATTTATGGCAGTCCTTATGTATTGTCTTGGTTCAAAGAAATTCTTAGCCAGGATTTGCCATGGGTGTTTAGTTACGGACAAATGGAACAGTCTCAGGCGATCGCTTTAAAGACTTTATATAATGATAAATACGATACATCAATACTCCAACTAGGGCAGAATTTTGGCTTCTAAAGCATTGCAATCTGCATTGTTAATAAGAGTGAATTATGTGATTAATCTAAAGATATTAATTAAAATCTTTTATATTTCATGAATTTTGTGATTTTAGATACAGCAAAACTGCATTTTACTGACTATTCAATCGAAAGATCGTTTATAGTTGTATAGAGACAATTAAACTAAAACACATTTAATCAAGGTGATAAAACATGACTGTTGCTACCGCATCTCCCTACATTTCTACTAGATACTCTATCGATACCCTCAAAGACGAAGCACGACAGCTAATGGAAACTGGTATCGTCAGTCGCCAGCAATCTATCTACACTCTCTGCAAATATATCCCCGCACGGGAATGGGTAAAAATTGAGTGTGAATTGGAAAGATGCGATTACTTGCTGCGCGATCCTATTGGAGATCTAATTTCTTACGATAACTGGGAAAATGACTAATCCAGAGTAAGAGCGTTAACAGTAAACAAATTTAAAAAAATCGAATATATAACTGTTTCTTGAGTAGGGTTGAGTATATTGCTTTGTAGAGCAAAATACTCGACCCTTGTTGTTTAATTGCCAAATACCTGTCGGGGTTGAGTTTTATCGATAAGAGAATTCTTAAAAGAACCTACCTTACTAATAAATAATAACTGATATGACTATCAAGACAGATACACCCTCAATTTTGATTGAATGTCAGGGTGAAAATGTAGAAAACCCCTTGTGGCATCCCCACCACCAATATCTCTATTGGACAGATATTCCCGCAGGGAAAATGTTTCGTTACTATCCTCAGGTAAAAACTTACGAACAGATATACGATGGCGAACCCGTAGGCGGTTTTACAATTCAAGAAGATGGTGCATTGCTATTGTTTAAAACCAAAGGTACGGTAGAAATTTGGCACGAAGGACAAACCACTACCATTATTTCCGAAATTCCTGCAGCTAGTAAAACTCGCTTTAATGATGCCATTGCCGATCCAGAAGGTAGAGTATACTCAGGGGTTATGGCTACTGAGAGTACCAAAGGCCAACTATACCGTATCGATCGCGATGGTTCTTATCGGATAATGGCTGAAGATTTGTTAGTTCCCAACGGTATGGCTTTTTCTGGAGACTATAAATATTTTTATTTGACTGATTCAGATCTGCGGACTATTTTTCGTTTTAACTATGACAGAGAAACAGGAAATCTGACCAACCAACAGCCATACATAATCATTCCCGAAAATGAGGGAGTTCCCGACGGCATGACTATCGATGCAGAAGGTTATATTTGGTCGGCACGTTGGAATGGTTCTCACTTATTTCGCTATAGCCCAGCAGGAAAAGAAGTAATGCGAATAAAATTACCTGTAAAAAGAGTCAGCAGCCTCACTTTTGGTGGAGAAAATTACGATCGCCTGTTTATTTCTACTGCCAAAGGAAGCAAAGCCACTGCCGATATTGAAGATCGCCGTTCTCAAGATCCTGCAGGAGATATATTTCATCTCCAGGTAGGGGTAAAAGGTAGACCAGAATTATTATCCCGTATTGGTTTGAAATAGAAGCTGCGATCGTTATAAGTTTTTGACAAATGCCCTAGAAACAATCGATACATTATTAGACTACGAAATCATTGAAGCGAGTAAAAACTTTGGTTGTGGTTCGAGTCGAGAATACGCACCCATTGCTATTAAAGCAGCAGGGATTAAATTAGTCCGCGCTGAGTCTTTTGCCGAGATTTTTTATCGCAACAGTATCAATATTGGTTTAAATCTAGAGATTATAGGCGATCGCCAAAAGAATCTGGTAGTTGAGGGGATTTCTGCAGCAGGGGGATTAATCGCTTTTAACCAATATTGATTGCAAAGCAAAATATTTATCCCTCCAAGTAATACTAAACCCCGTCCCCTAACTATGGCGGAGAAAATGTTAGCGCGGGCTTCGGGGAATGAATACGTACAGCCTGGGGAAGTTGTCTTTGCTAAAGTAAATTTGGCAGTGTCCCATGATGCGATCGCAGCACCAGTCTTGGAATTATTTCGGCGTAATTTTACAGGGCGCACGGGCGATCCTACGGGTAAGAATTATTTAGCTTCTCCTAGAGTAGTTACTATATCCGCTATCAACGGCAAGGTCAGCGATCGCATTATGTAGAGGAAGGATAGCAGATAGCAATCGATCGATTGCGGTATTTATTGGGGACGATCGTCATTGTCTGCTGTTCGCTTTTTACGAAAGCCCAATGAATGATAGCAGGCTCGATCGCAAATGATAATTATTCCTATTACTTAACTGATGAATCGATCTCGTTCCATGTATTTAGAAACGGTTAGATCCATTATTTAATAACCACACTCAAGGTTAACCCTGTCATGCGCCAAGTATTAAAGCAGTTTTCAAACAGTACTGCACTAGCTGACTCTAAATCTCCATCTTCGCCCACAAATCCACCTTCAATTAATTTACCCCCTCTAGTTTCTAAATTGAGACGAGTTTTATCGTCTTCTTGTTTGAGAACTAATTTTCCTCTAGCTAATACTTGTCCCGCACGACTAATAATTGCACATTCCATCGATCGATATTAAATTTATAAAAAAAACGCTACTGATTTAAAATATGAGCTAGCTTATTGTAGTTACATTTTCGCTTTTGTCTCTAAATACCTAATAATATTCAGTCGCGATCGCGATAAATAACTAATTACGCCAAAAACATCATACTCTAATCGAGCAACGTCTATATATTTACCTTGGTAATTGCACTATATCTTATAGTAATTACATCAAAGCAATTAACTATTTTTTAAATTTCTTTTAGTTCGCAAACTCTCAACACAACATGAATGCCTAAAAGATATATGCCACTAAATAGAGGAATGAGAAAAGAAGGAGAAATATGCATTATTTAATTGTCTAATTTGGCTATTTTCGATTGAGCTACACCACAAATACGAGTGAAGCCATTGTAACTACTGAATTCCATCAAAAACAGTATTGATACCAGTTATTTAACCCAGTTCAAAGCAGATCCAAGGTGATGCTTTTACTACTACCCTTGCTATCGCCACATTCAGAACTTGTCGGATATTTCTATATTACGCAATATTTTCTTATATTGCATAATATTAAGTCCAAATAAAAAAACTAACTTTTACTGTTTTTTTTGCCAGACTTAAGTATTTTATAAACAATACATAACTTCATGTATTATTCACATTGATGCTTGCGATGGCTTATTTCCTCAGCGTTAGTACCTATACTAATTGTTTTTTCCTAGTTTGGCAAACTAAACCTGTGTAAATGTTTACATTTTTGCACTTTAATTTTTTATTCAATGATTTTAAAAGCCTTATTAAGATCGTTATTATTTGTTGGTTGTTATTTATTACTTGATGTCATCCAAACTGATTTTTCCTGAAATCTACGAGTAATTGCAGAAGACAGCATTCTTCCACAAAGCAATCAATTAAACTTATCTCAACAGGAAAAAACCGATTTACAGCAGGGTAAAGTAATATTACAAGGACAAAAAGGTAATTACTTAGGTCTTTAGAAGATATGCTAAAAGCGATCGCCCAAGAAATTACAAAGCGTTCTATTTAATCGATGTTTGGTAAAACTAAATTTTCTCTCAAACAGTAGCTACTCCAACTGTAATTTTTTGGGGCAGACAAGACAAAATATTATAGCCATTTAAACTTTTGAGGTTTCCTCAAAAGCCATGTCCTTTGACTAAATAACAAATGACAAAAAACTATTAACTGGTTAATTAGTCGTTGCCTGAATTTCTGCCTCAGTGATTTCTCTCAGCCTGACTTCATCTCTTTGAGGATCGGAGCGAGTCACCTGCATTTCTAATCGCTCTCCTAAAGTGACAGGGCGATCGAAGCGATGGGGTAATTCCATACCCAAATCTTCAATTAAAATTAAACCCAAATTTTCATCTTCTCTTAGCCAGCGCAGTACCAATACATCCCAAATACACTCACTATTGCGTCTGAGGTATTCTAGACCCCAATAACGGTTTGTTTGACGTTCTACTAACGTCGCTTCGTAGGACGAACTGCTGACGCTGTAAACGATTTCTTGGAGTTCTTCGCGAGAGAAAGGTAATTCTTCTCCCTTAAGATGAGCTTTGATCTGAAAATGGGATAATAAATCTGTATAACGGCGAATAGGAGATGTTACCTGAACGTAACTATCTAAACCCAAACTGGCATGACGGATCGGGGACATACTCATTTCACTACGAGGCATACAGCTACGAATGGCGCAAAAACGAGTAGGTCCTGGAGGTAACTGGAGTAGTTCTTCTTCTGGGGGTAATTCTGGTTGGGGCTGACCCCTGTAGGGTAAGGGCAAATTGTTTTCTGTGCCGTATCTACCGCCAATTTGACCGGCGAGAATCATCATTTCTGCCACCAGTTGTCGAGAAGGGGAACTATCGATTAATTCTATAGTTACCTCTTCATTATCCTTTACCTTAATAATTGATTCGGGCATCTTGATTTGGATTGCCCCTTGTTCTTTGCGCCAACTTCTTCTTAAATAAGAGCTTTTCGCCAGATCTGGTATCTCTGGCTCATTTTGAACGCCCAATTGCAGCATCTCATCCACATCATCGTAAGTCAAACGATAGGTAGGCTTGATGAGACTAGAGTGAATTTCGTACTCCTGAATGCCCCCAGTTTCATCTAAAATGACTCCAAAACTTAGGGCAGAGCAAACCTGACCTTCGATCAAACTCATAGGCCCTGTAGCCAATTCTGTGGGGAACATCGAAACCATGCCTGTGGGAAGATAGAGGCTAGTGCTACGACGACGGGCTTCTAAGTCTAGTTCGTCACCAGGATTAACAATACGGGTAGGATCGGCGATATGAATCCAAAGTTTAACTGTACCATCGTCTAAATACTCGACACTCAGACCATCATCGATTTCAGTGGTACTTTCGTCATCAATAGTACATACTTTGAGATGGGTCAAGTCCAGACGGTTGTCATTAGCTTCGGCAGGATCGGATTGAAGACGGGGTTGTACCACATCAAGCACCTTTTTAGAGAAGTTTACAGGATAGGAACTGCGTCGTAAAAATAAGTTCTCGTGTTTGCTCCACCATCCTATTTCTACCAGAAGCTCGAAAGCAGATTTAGCATCAGAATGTTTGCCGATTTCTTTGAGCATTTCTGGGGCAGATTTAGAAGTTCCTTCCATACCTAAAGCCAGCTTTTCGATTGATTCTAAACGCAGGCGATCGCTCTCGCTCCAGGCGATCTCTTCTCCTGCTAAAGCTCGATCGATCTTCTCGATAAACTCTGTTCTTTCTCGTTCTTTTTGCTGCTGAACTTCTAGCTGATGTTGAATTTCTTCTACTTGACTTGCAGGTCGGGGTTCGTAGCGATCGCCTTTCTTTTTGAAATATATTTTGTCCTGACTCAACAGGCAATGAGCAGCATAACAAAGGGGTGGACTGCTATCTGAAAACAGCAACTCTGCCATATCTGCTGGTGTTGCACTTTCTCCATCTTCGATCAAAAACTCCCAGGCGGTTTCTAGGCTCTCTGGGTCGATATAGGGTTCTACTTCTTTTAAAAAGCTGGCGATCTCTGAAGGTTGATAGAGAACGCCTTCTACTGTATATTCAACTCGCTGAGGGCGTATTTTGTGGGATTGCCCTCCTGCGTCAATTACGATCCAGTCTTTCTTACCTTCTGGTCGTTCGGCAACTGCAAGACGACGTTCTCCTTGCACTCTGAATTCAATCAGCTTTCCTTGTTCCACCAGCTTTGTACTTGAGATTTGCTTACAACACTATCTTACAGTTTACTTGTAGCTGGCTGGTTGAGATCGTTTCGATCTACAAAACTATTATTTTCTCTTAGTTTTGTTTTAGCCTTCTTTATTCACAAAAGGTAGAATTGCGATCGCTCTAGCTCTTTTGACAGCTACAGTTAAGTCTCTTTGTTGTTGGGCAGTCAAACCAGTAATACGACGGGGTAAAATTTTACCTCTTTCGGTAATAAATTTGCGTAGCAATTCTACATCTTTGTAATCGATAGGATCGCTGGGTTTAATGGGAGAAAGACGTTTGCGGTAGTATGCCATGATTCTTCGGTAGTTGTTTAATTATTATTAGATTATAGAAATTATTTGATTTCTTTGTGAACGGTGTGGGCGTTGCAGTGAGTGCAGAATTTTTTTAATTCCATTCTGCCTGTAGTATTGCGACGGTTTTTGGTAGTAGTGTATCTCGATACACCAGGGGAACGCTTTTGGGTGTTGCTGCGACACTCAGTGCATTCGAGGGTAATAATGATGCGAACGCCTTTCTTGCTTGCCATGGTTTTTTTTGCTTAGGTTGGGTACGATTATATATACGTTTACTTAATATAGACACGCAGCTTACTATTTTCGCATACGATCTTGAATTTGACCAAATATTTTTTTGAGTCTCAAATCCAAAGAAAACCCCCTTTCGGTTTGGGCGACTAAAGTCTGAGCCAGGCGATCGTGACCGGCCAAGTTAGTGTCATCATCAATTAATGCCAGAGAGCAATCGATCGCCAGAGGGCTGAGTAGCAACAACATCGCTAAACCACTGGTGAAATTTTGCAATCCTGCGATCGCCAGAGCCGAACCAATTCCCACCATCAATTCCCTTTTAGATAGATTTAATAATTCTGGACGACGATTAAAACGCGGATCGACTACTTTCAAGTCAAATAGCCAAGTACCCAAACTTTGACCTTGATTTTTATCGACAATCAATACCCGCAAAGCCAACCAGCAGGGTAGAAATACTATCCATTGAACGATTAGATTGGTAGCGAAAAAAGAACTAACAAACCACACGCTCAAAAAATCAATAGTAAAAGCACTCGCCCGTCTTTCAATGGGTACTTTGGGATATCGGCGATAGTCGGGTTTTTTATAAAGTCGATAATCTTCGTCGTCGTACATGGGCGTTCTGCGTTGATGGTCTAAAATCTATCTGCGATACTTAGCTTTTGAAGCTTTTTAACACCTTAGTCTGATGATGATAGACACCAGTGAA
>CAYXWE010000028.1:11046-12442 GCA_964468145.1 uncultured Pleurocapsa sp. | reverse complement strand
ATTGGTCATTGGTTATTGGTCATTGGTTATTGGTCATTGGTTATTGGTCATTGGTAATAAATTAAAGATAGAAGAGGTTAGATTTAATTCTTGCTTCTTTTTTTTTTGTTATCTCAGCGTACTAATCAGCGTATTTTCGAGATAACAATAGTTGTTGGACAAGGTAATCATTAGTTATTAGCTTGAGAGAGTTATGCTTATATGTTGTATTTTAAAACTATTTAAAAAATATTTTAAGTTACCTGTTGTTTCCCAAAAAATATAAAACGAAAATTGCGTCTATCGACAAATGTATTAAAGCAAGTGATTGCTAAAAACGCACATATTAGAAATTCAAATAATAGAAATACATAAGCAGTAATACTTAAAGAATAATTGATGCCAGATTAATGTATAACGACGCAAGATATTAAATTTTGCAGAACATAGGTTGTTTTTCATAACCTAGTTATTTGTTTTTAGTTATATATAGGCTTGATGAAGTTGCATAGTTTTACTTTTGTATTGCGTACTTACTCGGTTATTTATTTATATTTTTTGCTGTAAATTCTAATTGTATGCTGCATAAAAAATCAAACAGAAATTAATTGTAAATCTATTTTTTTGTTCAATAAAAGGTATTGAATGACTAAAAAGCTATTGCGCGAAAAAATAGTAATTACCGAATTTTAAAAGCATTTAAATATTATGATAGAAACAGGATTAAACAGCAATTTCAATACAGAAGCTAGTCTATTTGAAGAAGATAGCGCAACAACAGATTTAAATGGATACAACTACATTTACGACGGAGTAGGTCAAGGTATTTTTGTTCCAGCTCCTATAGATACAGACGAGACTACTCAAGATAATGGAGTATTGCCAATAGATGAAACAGATACTCTTGGTAATACTCCATCTGTAGAAAATGGTAACGGTGCTGGTAATGGTAATGATATTAGCGGTACAACAGGTTCAACAGGAATTAGCGAGATAGATTCCATTGACGATGTTGAGATTGAAAGTGGCGAGACTGGAAATACAAATACAGGGGATTTCCTGGAGACGAGTAGCGAAATAGTAAACGATTGGGCTGGTGGGTACAAGCTAGAAGTAGATATTACTGCCACCTCATCAATTGATGATTGGGCGATACAATTCGATCTTCCTTATGAAATCACCGAATTTTATGGTGTAGAGCTAGTAGATCGTGGAAATGGTACTTACACAATTGGAGGAGAAGACGGTGAAAAGGATTTAGAGACGGGAGAGACAATTGAATCTATATTTGTGGTGAATGACAATGGAGAAGAAGCGATCGCGCCTGAGTTGACTCCCTCGGATTCTCAAGACATCACCGTTGAAGAACCTGTAGTAGAAGAACCTGCAGTTGAAGAACCTGTAGTAGAAGAACCTG